>OMSJ01000149.1 GCA_900313705.1 uncultured Prevotellaceae bacterium | reverse complement strand
CGCTCGCTGGCCACAGCTATCACCTCGTCGTCCTGATGCCAGAAGGCTGGTCGGATGCCCCAAGGGTCGCGCATGGCAAACATCTCGCCGCTGCCCGTCATGCCGCACATCACATAGCCGCCGTCGTAGTCCGCCATCGTGGTACGCAGCACATTGGCCATCTGCACGTTGTCTTCTATATAATAAGTAATGTCTGTACCTTCCAGTCCTTTCTGCTTGGCTTCGACAAACAGGCGTTCTACTTCCCTGTCCAGCCGATGCCCCATCAGTTCAAGCGTGATATACGAGTCGCTATAGATGCGTGGGGACTGCCCCTGCTTTACAATCTTCTCGAATATCTCTTCGATGTTCGTCATGTTGAAGTTGCCGCAAAGACAGAGGTTCTTGGCTCTCCAGTTGTTGCGACGCAGGAAGGGATGCACATACTGAAGGCCGCTCTTGCCAGTTGTGGAGTAACGCAGGTGGCCCATATATAATTGACCATTGAGCATTGAACATTGACCATTATTGGCTGCGCAGTCATCAGATTCGTCAGAACAATGGTCAATGGTCAATGGTGTTCCGCCTGCGCCTGAGGCTTTAGCCGAAGAATGTTCAATGGCATTAAAGACTTTCGTTATTGCGTCTTTGCCTAAAGCCTTTTCACGAAACATGTACTCCGTGCCAACAGGAGCATCCATGTTGACACAAGCGATGCCAGCACCCTCCTGGCCGCGATTATGCTGCTTCTCCATCATCAGATAGAGCTTGCCGAGGGCGTAGGACTGCGTGCCGTACTTCTGCTCGTAGTAGCTTATGGGCTTCAAAAGCCGCACCAAAGCCACACCACATTCATGCTTCAACTCTTCCATCTTCTCAGATTATTCGGATTATTCAGATTATTCGGATTATTCGGAATACTCAGAACATGCCCTAATGAATGACATGAACAAGGGATGCGGATGCAGGACCGTAGAGGAGTATTCGGGATGGAACTGTGTACCGATGTACCACTTTAGAGATGGCACCTCAACAATCTCGACAAGGTTTGTGTCAGGATTGGTGCCCACGCACTTCATGCCTGCCTTCTCATATTCCTCCTGATACTTGTTGTTGAACTCGTAACGATGGCGGTGGCGTTCCTTAATAAGAAGACCCTCTCCCCGCTCCCCCTCTAAGGGGAGGGCTTTTTTCTCCCCTCCATAGAGGGAGGGGAAGGGGGTGGGTCTGTATGCTTCTGCAGCTTTGCTGCCCTCCTTCAACTCGCATTCATACGCTCCGAGTCGCATTGTGCCACCCATTTGCGTGATGCTCTTCTGTTCTTCCATCATGTCGATGACGTTGTGAAGCGTCTTCTCGTCCATTTCACTACTGTTGGCATCCTTGTAGCCAAGAACGTTACGAGCAAATTCTATCACCATCATCTGCATACCCAGACAGATGCCGAAGGTGGGGATGTTTTGGGTACGGGTATATTCGGCAGCAATAATCTTGCCTTCGATGCCGCGCTGACCGAAGCCCGGACAGATGACGGCACCTGCCATCCCTTCCAATCGGGAGGCGACATTCTCCTTCGTCACTTCCTCGCTGTTGATGAAATGTATCTTTGCCTTCACATCGTTGTAGATGCCAGCCAGGTTGAGACTCTCGCGGATGCTCTTGTAGGCATCTTGCAGGTCGTACTTGCCGACGAGAGCAATGTGTACCTCGCGCTTGGCGTTGCGCTGCTTCTCCAGGAAGTCACGCCAAGGCTTCATGGCTGGCGTTTCACCCACGGGGATGCCAATCTTCCTCAGGATGGCAGCATCGAGACCCTGCTTCTGCATGTTCACCGGCACCTCGTAGATGCTGGGCATGTCCTCGCTCTGCACCACGCACTCAAGGTCCACATTGCAGAACCCCGCCACCTTCAGGCGCAAGGCGTCGTCGAGGTGGCGTTCCGTCCGAAGCACGAGGATGTCTGGCTGGATGCCCATACCCTGCAGCTCTTTCACGGAGTGCTGGGTGGGTTTCGTCTTCAGCTCATCGGCTGCCTTCAAATAGGGAACATACGTTAGATGCACACAGACGGCATCCCTGCCCAACTGCCAGCGCAACTGACGGATGGCCTCCATGAACGGCGCACTCTCAATGTCACCAATCGTGCCACCGACTTCGGTGATAACGAAATCAAAAGCATCCTCCCTTAGCATCCTCCTCTTTATCTCGTCCGTGATGTGCGGAACCACCTGAATCGTCTTGCCCAGGTAGTCACCGCGGCGCTCGCGGTCAATGACGGCCTTATAGATGCGGCCCGTCGTAATTGAATTGTTTCGGGTGGTGCAGATGCCGGTGAAGCGCTCGTAGTGACCGAGGTCAAGATCCGTCTCCATGCCATCTTCCGTCACGTAGCATTCGCCGTGCTCGTAGGGATTGAGCGTCCCAGGGTCGATATTGATGTAAGGGTCGAACTTCTGAATTGTGACCTTGTAGCCACGTGCTTGCAACAATTTGCCGATACTTGCGGAGATAATGCCCTTGCCCAACGAAGAAACAACACCTCCCGTGACAAAAATGTATTTTGTGTTCATATTTGCCTGTCTCCGTGTGTCACTTTTGTTTAATTCGGCACAAAGATACGACATTTTGCTAAATATCCAAACACAAACCAAACAAATTGTTATTAAAACAACGAATACATTGACATAAATCAATTGCAAGCAAGGTAAAACATTTACATGCGAACAGACCGACTTCGAGAAGGTTTCTGCACCATGCATCATACCTCGTTAGCCAGAAGTCCTCGTACTTATGACCATAACTACACGTAGTTTTTGTGCCCAAAGTGAAAGTCTGGTGCGAAGCACCCGTGACCGATTGGAGTTAAATGCTGAAAGCGACGCCGAAGACGAAGTAGAACTTGCCTGAGCAGGGGTTGGAGGTCAGGCCGGCATAGACGGGCAGGTGGTACTTCTCCTTGATGACAAAGTCCTTCGTGGCGCGGAGCGAGACGTTGGTGCAGGCAAAGCCGTTGGTGCCGTAGCTCGTCGTGCGCCAAGGCACGATGCCGACCGTCCCCGTCCAGTCGAGCTTTGCCAGGCGGAAGGGTGCCGACAGCTCGAAATAGCTGCTGTAGGCTCGCTTGTCGCTGCCGTTCAAACCATCGTTGCCAGCAAAATTCGTGTACCATGTGGCAGAGAGGAAGCCGAAGTCGTAGCCTACGATGCCCTCCCAGACATGGGTTGTCTTGTGTGCATGATACTGGAAGTAACTGCCCTCGGAAAACCAGTAGTCGGTCACACCTACGCTGAATCCTTTGTGTTCGTACTTGAGAGTCAGGTCCAGCTCCTTGGTGTCGGAACTGTTGCTGATGCCTACGCTGCCCCATGCAGAGAGGCTGATACCCTTGTAGCCAACGCCAAGCGTGGGCTGCAGGCTGAAGTCGCCGAGGTTCTGACCGCGCCAGATGTACTGGCTGACAAGATCAGCACCGATAGTTGCTTCTATTTTGTCTTTTGCGCTCGTCGTGGCCATACCGACCAAAGATAGAGCTATAATGAATAATCGTTTCATGTGGAAGTGAATTATGAATTGTGAATTATGAATTATGAATTGTAGCAAAGTTCCCCATGTTCGTAAACGTCCAATCCTTCGTCCTCAATACGGGCAGGCACCCGAAGGCC
>OMSJ01000014.1 GCA_900313705.1 uncultured Prevotellaceae bacterium | reverse complement strand
CTTCTGACTTGGCAAAATTGCAGGCGAAATCTCAGCCTGCAATTTGACCTATAGAACAACATATGGTCGTTTCCAGCCTGCAAAATGACCTATACGCCTGATTATATGGGGCAAAACTATCAGCGGGGCGACATCAACGACGATGGCAAAGTCGATGCCGAAGACCTTGAGTTGCTTCGTCGCATAATCGTCAGTATGCCGGTCAATTCAGCAGTCCGTTGGGCAGCCGACATTAATGGCGATGGTGTAGTTAATGCCATAGACCTTGTCATGCTGGCAAGTGAACAAAGATGTTTTTAAGCCTTTCGCTTAGGAAAGAGAAAGAAATTCTTAATTCTTAAGCCTTAATTCTTATTTTTTTTGTACCTTTGCACGCGAATTAAGAAAATAAGACATTAAGATAATAAGATAATAAGAAATGAAGTAAGTCTTCTGCATTTCTAATTTTCTACATTTCACATTTTAATCAAGATGAATATATCATACAAGTGGCTAAAGGAATATGTCGAGACCACGCTAAGTGCGCAAGAAGTAGCAGACGCATTGACGAGTGCGGGTCTCGAAGTTGATAGCGTTGAGGAGGTGCAGACCATCAAGGGTGGTTTGGAAGGTCTTTGGGTGGCAGAGGTGTTGACCTGTGAGCCGCATCCCAATAGCGACCACATGCATGTCTGCACCGTCAGAGTGAAGAACGAAGAATTAAGAGTGAAGAATGATAGTAACCAACCCAATGAAGGTAATTCTGATTCTTCACTCTTCACTCTTCACTCTTCACTAGAAGACGATGGCGTTCTCCAGATTGTCTGCGGCGCACCCAACGTGGCTGCTGGGCAGAAGGTGATAGCTGCCGTCGTTGGCACTAAGCTTTACGATGGTGACGAGTGCTTCACCATCAAGCGCAGCAAGTTGCGCGGAGTGGAGAGTTGCGGTATGCTTTGTGCAGAAGATGAAATAGGCATAGGCAATGACCACAGCGGCATCATCGTCCTTCCTCAGGATGCTAAGGTAGGCACACCTGCTGCCGAGTACTTCCATGTGGAAAGTGACTGGCTCATCGAAGTGGATATTACGCCCAACAGGGCAGATGCCTGCAGTCACTACGGCGTGGCTCGCGACCTCTATGCATGGCTTGTGCAGAACGGCTATAAGACCAGTCTGCATCGTCCCGACTGCGAAAGCTTCAAGGTTGATGACGAGTCGCTGCCTATCAGCATCACCATCGAAGACCCGAACCTCTGCCCTCGCTATGCAGGTGTTACTTTAACAGGTTGCCAAGTGAAGGAGAGTCCCGAGTGGTTGCAGAACAAGTTGCGCACCATCGGACTGCGTCCCATCAACAACATCGTCGATATCACGAACTACATCATGATGGCTTACGGCCAGCCTCTGCATTGCTTTGATGCCGACATGATAGAGGGTCGTCAGGTCATCGTCAAGACCTTGCCCGAAGGCACACCCTTCGTCACCCTCGACGGCGTAGAGCACAAGCTTTCCAGCCAAGACCTTGCCATCTGCAACGCGAAGGAGCCGATGTGCATCGCCGGCGTGTTCGGCGGAAAGGGTAGTGGCACTTACGACACGACGACAAACGTCCTCCTCGAGAGTGCCTACTTCAACCCCACCAGCATCCGCAAGAGTGCCCGCCGCCATGGACTGAGCACCGACGCAAGCTTCCGCTTTGAGCGTGGCATCGACCCCCACGGACAGCTCTATGCCCTGAAGCAAGCTGCCATCCTCGCCAAGGAACTGGCTGGCGCAAAGGTAAGCATGCAAGTAGTTGACGTCCAGGCAAAGCCGATGCCCGACTTCAAGGTTTCGCTGAAGTACGACTACGTCGATACCCTCATCGGCAAACACATTCCCGAAGAGACCATCAAGAGCATCGTCACAAGTCTGGAGATGACCATCGACAAGGAGACAAGCGAAGGTCTGGAGCTTACGGTGCCTGCCTACAGAGTGGACGTACAGAGACCATGCGACGTGGTGGAAGACATCCTGCGCATCTACGGATATAACAATGTGGAGATACCTACGACGCTGAAGAACAGCCTCACCGTCAAGACCATCCACGATATGAGCCACAAGTTGCAGAACATCATCGGCGAGCAGCTCGTGGGTGGAGGCTTCCGCGAAATCCTGAACAACAGCCTGCAACGTGGTGCTTACTACGACGGGCTGGAGAGTTACAAGAGCGAGGAATGCGTGAAGCTCCTCAATCCCCTCAGCCAGGACCTCAACGTGCTGCGCCAGACATTGCTCTTCGGCGGTCTGGAAAGCATTGCCCGCAACGTCAGCTATCGCAACACCGACCTGCGCTTCTTCGAGTACGGCAACTGCTATCGTTTCCAGGCAGAGAAGAAGTGTCCCGACATCATCCCGGGCGTCAGCAGCAGTCGCGACCCAGAGGTTATCAAGCATGTGCTCGATGCCTACAGCGAAGACTATCACCTCGGACTTTGGCTGACTGGCAAACGCGTTCGCGGCAGTTGGGCACATCCCGACGAGGATAGCTCCTTCGCTCAGCTCAAGGCATACGTCCTGAACATCTTCACCCGTCTGGGCGTGCCCTTCGGAATGCTTGTCTTCGGCGAAGGCAAGAGCGACATCTACAGCGCCAGCCTCTGCATCCAGAACCGTGGCGGCAAGGTGCTGGCAGAGATGGGTATCGTCTCTGGCAAGCTCACCAAAGCCTTCAGCATCGATGCACCTGTCTATTTTGCCGACATCCGCTGGAACCAACTGATGCGCATCATACAGAAGCAGAACGTCACCTACACCGAGATAAGCAAGTTCCCCGCCGTCAGCCGCGACCTTGCCCTGCTGCTCGACAGCAGTGTCCCCTTCGCAGAAGTAGAGCGCATTGCCTATCAGACGGAGAAGAAGTTGCTCAAGGCAGTCAAGCTCTTCGACGTCTATGAGGGTAAGAATCTGCCTGAAGGCAAGAAGTCGTATGCAGTGAATTTCATCCTGCAGGACGAGACGAAGACCCTCAACGACAAGGCCATTGATGCAGTCATGCAGAAACTGATTAATAACCTCAAGACTCAGCTAAATGCTGAATTGAGGTAAATTAAGAATTAAGAGAGAAGAATTAAGAATTGATACCAATGGCAAATGCTGTTCAAGAGAAGAGCGAGGCTTTGGCTGTACGTATAGTTAACTTATGGAAGTATCTTCTTAAACATCAAGAGTACGACATTAGCCGTCAAGTAAAACGTTCCGGCACAAGTGTCGGAGCCAACGTCTGCGAGGCTCTGTATGGGGCAAGCAAAAAAGACTTCTTGAACAAGATGTACATTGCGTACAAAGAGTTAGGCGAAACGAAGTACTGGCTAAGGGTCTTGAACAGGACAGAACTGATTACTCACGATTCATTCATTTCTCTTTATTCCGATTGCGAAGAGTTGGATCATATCATAGCAAGTATCATTAAAACAACGAAAGAAAATATAAATAATAATGTATAAACTAATATAATTAAGAATTAAGAAAGAAGAATTAAGAATCGTACAAAATATGTAACACATTATTAACATGGAATGAGAAGGAAGAACACAAGAGATTTCAATTCTTACTTCTTAATTCTTATTTCTTAATTCTTAAATCTTAATCATCCAAGTTTAAGACAGCAGAATGAAAGAATTCTTAATTCTTCTTTCTTAATTTTTAATTCTTAATTTTATCCAAACAATGGGAAGAGCATTTGAATACCGCAAAGCGACCAAACTGAAGAGATGGGGCCACATGGCCAAGACATTCACCCGCCTGGGCAAGCAGATTGCCATTGCTGTGAAGGCTGCAGGTCCCGAACCCGAGAACAACCCCGCACTGCGTAGCGTCATCGCCGTCTGCAAGCGCGAGAACATGCCGAAGGACAACATCGAGCGTGCCATCAAGAACGCTATGGGCAAGGACCAGAGCGACTACAAGAGCGTGACCTACGAAGGATACGGCCCTCACGGCATCGCTATCTTCGTTGACACCTTGACCGACAACACCACACGCACCGTTGCCGACGTGCGTAGTGTCTTCAATAAGTTCAGCGGCAACATGGGAACGACAGGCTCACTCTCTTTCCTCTTCGACCACAAGTGCGTCTTCACCTTCAAGAAGAAGGACGGCATGGATATGGACGACTTCATCCTGGAGATGATTGACTGCGGCGTGGAGGAAGAGTACGACGAGGAGTACGACGAGGAAAAGGACGTGACCACCATCACCATCTACGGCGAGCCGACCAGCTTCAATGCCATTCAGAAGAAGCTCGAAGCAGACGGCTATGAGGATGTCGGCGGTGAGTTCACCTATATTCCCAACGACGTGAAGGACGTGACACCCGAGCAGCGCGAGACCATCAACAAGATGGTGGAGAAGCTTGAGGAGTTCGACGACGTCCAAACCGTCTATACCAACATGAAGCCCGAGGAGTAAATCCGGAGCTTCTTTGTACGACAAATAAAAGATTTGATAATCCGCAAAAGCACCCCTCTCTGGGAAGTGGTCAGATAAGTACACGGACTTATGGGGATAAGTCCACGTACTTATGGGGATAAGTACACGTACTTATGAAGATAAGTCCACGTACTTCTTTCCATAGGGTGTTTTTGCGGATTATCATAATAAAAGACTATTTTTAGAACGCGTCTCCCTGCTGTGCGCTTTGCAGTTCGGAGAATGAACCGTTGGCGCCGATGGCATTGGCAATTTTTTCGTTCTCAGCCATCTCTTCTGCTGTCATCTTCGGCGAGACGAAGCGTCCGCCCATGTCGCTTTCCTGAGTGCCGGGCATTGGAATGGACGATTCGAGGTCGGAGAAGCGGGCAAATTCGCTGCGGAAGGCCAGCTTGATGTCGCCCACGCTACCGTTGCGGTGCTTGGCGATGATGAACATGGCTTTGCCGTGCCAGTCGAAGCCTTGGTCGTCAACGAACAGCTTGTAGTACTCCGGTCGGTGGATGAAGCAGACGATGTCGGCATCCTGCTCGATGGCACCGGATTCGCGCAGGTCGCTCAACTGCGGTCGTTTGCCCTCGATGCCTTCACGGCTCTCTACGCCACGGTTCAACTGGCTTAGTGCGATGACAGGGATGTTGAGCTCCTTGGCAAGCCCTTTCAGCGCACGGCTGACTGTGCTCACCTCTTCCTGACGGCTGTTGATGTTCAGGCCGCTGGCGTGCATCAGTTGCAGATAGTCTATCATGATGGCTTTCACACCGTATTCGCGCACCAGGCGGCGTGCCTTTGTCTGTAGCTCGAAGACGCTGAGCGAGGGCGTGTCGTCGATATAGATGGGAGCGTTGTAGAGCTGTCGGACGCGCTTGTCGAGCTGTCCCCATTCGTATGGAGCCAACTGTCCGCTGCGCAACTTCTCGCCGCTCAGTTCGCTGACGTTGACCATGAGTCGCTGCACAAGCTGCTGGTTGCTCATCTCCAGACTGAACATGGCGCAGGGAATCTGGTAATCGACTGCCATGCGTTTTATCATGGAGAGCACGAAAGCCGTCTTACCCATTGACGGGCGTGCAGCGATGATGATGAGGTCGCTGTTCTGCCAGCCGTTTGTTATCTTGTCCAGCTCGTGGAAGCCCGTCGGCAGGCCGCTCAGTCCGCCCTCCTTGGCCTGTGCTTTCTGGATAAGCTCGATGACTTGGCTGATGATAGGGTCGATCTGCGTGAAGTCTTTCTTCATGTTCTTCTGCGAGATGGAGAAGAGCATACTCTCAGCTTCCTGCATCAGGTCGGCAACGTCGATGGTGGCATCGAAGGCTTTGGTCTGTACCAGGCTGGCGAAGGTGATGAGCTGTCGCTGCAACGACTTCTGCGCGATGACTTTGGCGTGATACTCGATGTGGGCAGAGCTGGCTACCTGGGCATTGATTTGCATCAGATATACCTCGCCGCCCGAAGCCTCGAGGTTGTCGGTGCGCTCCAACTGCTCGATGACCGTCATGATGTCCACGGGCTTCTGCTCGGCGTTGAGCGTCTGTATGGCCTGGTAGATGAGCTGGTGTCTGTGGTCGTAGAAGCTCTCCGGCTTGAGCAGTTCTGCCACAAGGCCGTAAGAATCCTGTTCCACCATGAGTGCGCCCAGCACAGCCACTTCCATGTCGAGGCTCTGCGGCTGTTTGTGTCCGTATTGGTCAACTTGAGGCACTTCTACAATCTTCGTAGTGCTGGAGCGCCTTCTACCGTCCTTTTTTGCTTCCATGAGTGTTGCGAATGAACTTCCTGTTATTTATACCTTATTATATTTAGCAATGCAAAGGTACAACTTTTAATTCATAATCCAAAATCTGCATTTAAGATTTTAGTCCTATGTCTTCTTCTTCCCCTTGACACATGGCTGGAAAGCATATTCCTTCAGGCTCGTGATGGTGGGATGCTTTCCGCAGAGGGCACATTCTTCGTCCTTTGGGAAGTCGAGCCTTTGCCAGTTCATCGTGAGGGCATCGAAGGTGAGCAGGGCATTGAAGAGCGGTTCGCCCACGCCCGCCAGACACTTGATGGCTTCTGTGGCCTGTACGGTGCCGAGCATTCCCGCTATGCTGCCCAACACGCCAACCATGGCGCACGTCTCCACGTCCTTCATCAGCGGTGGCTCGGGGAAGAGGCAACGGTAGCAGGCTGTGCCCGGGCGATGCGTCATCACCTGCCCGGAGTATCTGCTGATGCCGCCTATGCAGAAGGACTTGCCCAGCATTACGCAGGCATCGTTGACAAGGTACTTCGTTGCAAAGTTGTCGCTGCCGTCAATCACGAAGTCATAGGGGCGGATGATGTCGAGCGCATTGTCTTCGCTCAGGAAGAGCGGATGCTTCTCTACCTCGACATCGGGGTTGAGGCGCAGGATGCTGTCTGCTGCGGAATCCACTTTTGGTCGTCCGACGTCAGGAGTGCCGTGAAGCACTTGCCGCTGCAGGTTTGTAAGGCTCACATCGTCGCCGTCCACGAGCCCCAACGTGCCCACGCCTGCTGCTGCCAGGTAAAGAGCAACTGGACTGCCAAGTCCGCCTGCCCCGACAAGCAGCACACGCGACTGCAAGAGCCGTTCCTGTCCCTGTTCTCCGATACCTTCCAGGATGAGGTGACGATTATATCGTAGCTTCTGTTCTTGAGTCATGCTTCATGGTTGCCTGCGGCGAAATGAAAAGTGCTTCGCAAGTGAAAGTGCTTCGCAAGTGAAAAGTGAAAAGTGAAAAATCAAAGTAACCTAAATCTATTCGTGCAATTCGTTTTAATTCGTTGTTGTTTAATGTCCCGCAGAAATAAAGGAAATGACAGAAATATAATTCATACATGAATTATTAATTCGTGCAATTCGTTTTAATTCGTTGTTGTTTAATGTCCCGCTGAAATAAAGGAAATGACAGAAATATAATTCATACATGAATTATTGTAATCTGTGTAATCTGTTGTAAATTATAAATCAGTTTAATCCGTTCAATCTGTGGTTATAATCGCTGCGGCGAAGCCTCCTTTTGAATTTTGAATTTATTAATTTTGAATTCTGAATTGACAGTCATGTCATTTCTTGTTTATTCTTCTCAGGTCGTGGGTGAGCTTTGCTGCGCAGAAGTTCGGGCCACACATTGTGCAGTACTCGCCGTCGGTGTGTCCGGCTTCCTCAAAGTACTGGAGGGAGAGCTCGGGGTCGAGCGAGAGGTGGAACTGGTCTCGCCATCGGAAGTCGAAGCGTGCCTTGGAGAGGGCATTGTCGCGTATCATGGCACCGGGATGCCCCTTTGCAAGGTCGGCAGCATGAGCGGCAATCTTGTAGGTGACGACACCTGTGCGAACATCTTCCTTGTTGGGCAGAGCGAGGTGTTCCTTCGGTGTGACGTAGCAAAGCATCGCCGTTCCGAGCCAGGCAATCTGTGCTGCACCGATGGCGCTCGTGATGTGGTCGTAGCCCGGAGCGATGTCTGTCACGACGGGACCAAGCGTATAGAACGGCGCTTCGTGGCACTTCTCCAACTGCCGCTCCATGTTCTCGCGAATCTTGTGCAGAGGTACATGTCCCGGACCTTCGATGAAGGCCTGCACGTTCTTGTCCCAAGCACGGGTGACGAGCTCACCCATCGTGTCCAGTTCGGCGAACTGTGCTGCATCGTTGGCATCGGCAATACAGCCGGGTCGAAGGCCGTCGCCCAGCGAGAGGGCTGTGTCATAGCGGGCCACGATGTCGCAGATGTCGTCGAAGTGCTCGTAGAGGAACGACTCTTTGTCGTGGACGAGGCACCACTTGCTCATAATGGAGCCACCTCGCGACACGATGCCGCAGAGACGTTTGTCGGCCAGATGGACGTTGTGCCTGCGTATGCCGGCGTGGATAGTGAAGTAGTCAACGCCTTGCTCACATTGTTCGATGAGTGTGTCGCGATAGACTTCCCACGACAGGTCCTCTGCCCGTCCGTTCACCTTCTCCAGAGCCTGGTAGATAGGCACAGTGCCGACGGGAACAGGACAGTTGCGGATAATCCATTCGCGTGTCTCGTGGATGTTGTTGCCCGTCGAGAGGTCCATCAGCGTGTCGCCGCCCCATTTGCACGACCAGACTGCCTTCTCCACCTCTTCCTCGATGCCGGAGGTGGTGGCGGAGTTGCCGATGTTGGTGTTTATCTTGACGAGGAAGTTGCGACCGATAATCATGGGCTCGCTCTCGGGATGGTTGATGTTGGCAGGCAGCACGGCGCGTCCGCGAGCTATCTCCTGGCGTACGAACTCCGGCGTGATGTGCGTCTCGATGCCCAGCTCTTCGCAGTTCATGTTTTCGCGAATGGCGACGTACTCCATCTCGGGCGTGATGATGCCGGCCTTCGCGTAGGCCATCTGCGTGACGGGTTTGTCCTTCCCACGTTCCTTTATCCAGGGTTCGCGCATCCGTGGCAAGCCTTTCTTCAGGTCAACGGTATAGTTGGGGTCGGAGTAGGGACCGCTTGTGTCGTAGATGTAGATGGGGGCATTCGGTTCTGTATGGGGGATACCGCGCTCGTCCTTCGTGACGGTGGGGGTGAGGTTCACCTTCGTCATTCCCACCTTGATGTCTGGGAAGATTTGTCCCGACATGTAGGCTTTCTCGCGCTTGGCGTATGCTTTGTTGTCGTTTGGCATTTGACTTTGTTTTATGTCGTTATCACGTTATAACGTCATGTCGTTAGAACGAAAGGATAATTTAATTGAGGAAGGCTGTCAGAGGGGAGCTGGCTTCGGCAGCGTCGCTGATAGCACCGAGTCCTGCTTCGTAGGCTTGGCGGCCAGCGATGACGGCTTGACGGAAGGCGTCTGCCATCCTGACGGGGTTGCCTGCGACGGCTATGGCGGTGTTGACGAGGCAGCAGTCAGCGCCCATCTCCATCGCTTCGGCAGCATGGCTGGGTGCTCCTATTCCGGCATCGACAACGACGGGCACGGTGGCTTGCTCGATGATGATTTGCAGGAAGTCCTTCATGCGCAAGCCCTTGTTCGTGCCGATAGGGGCAGCAAGCGGCATCACGGTGGCGGCTCCTGCTTCCTCGAGATGCTTGCAGAGCGTCGGGTCTGCCTGACAATATGGCAATACGATGAACCCCAGCTTCACCAGCTCCTCGGTGGCCTTCAGCGTCTCGACAGAGTCGGGCAGGAGGTAGCGTGGGTCGGGATGTATCTCGAGCTTGAGCCAGTTGGTGCCGAATGCCTCGCGAGCCATCTGTGCAGCAAAGACGGCTTCCTCTGCATTGCGGACGCCGCTGGTGTTGGGCAGAAGCTGGATGTTGTGGTTCTGGGTGATGTGCGTCAGGAGGTCGTCGTCGGCATCGCCCAGCTCGACGCGCTTCATGGCGACCGTCACCATCTCTGTGCCCGAAGCCTCGATAGCACGGGCCATAAGGTCGTTGTTGTTGAACTTTCCTGTTCCCAGAAACAGACGAGAGTTGAACTCACGTCCAGCTATTATCAATTTATTGTTCATCTTGACATTTACCATTTAATCATTTACCATTTAATACTCTCCCCATAGAGGGTTGACTATCGTTAGGGGCGAGGATTTTCTTTATCATTTCTTTTGGATTGTCGGCTCGTAGGATGGCTCCCGAGAGGGCGATGCCTGCGATGCCTGTCTGCATGATGGCGGGGATGTCGTCGGACGTAATGCCGCCAATGGCTACGACGGGGATGTCGAAGCCTGCCTCACGAACCCTTTGCATGATGTTGCGGTAACCTTCAAGGCCGATGATGGGGGAGAGCCCCTCCTTTGTCGTGGTGAAGCGGAAGGGACCGCAGCCGATGTAGTTGGCTGAGGCGCGGTAGTGCATCTCGATGTCCTCGAAGGTGTTTGCCGTGCCGCCAATGATGACGTCGTCCCCAAGGATGCGTCGTGCCTCGGCAATCGGCATGTCCTTCTTGCCGAGATGAACGCCGTCGGCTCCAAGCTCGCGTACCAGCTCCACGCGGTCGTCGATGATGAACGTGGCATCGTATCTGTCGCAGAGCTTCCTTGCCTCCTCTCCTGTACGAAGGAACTCGGCATCTGTAGCACCCTTCATGCGCAGTTGCACCCATCGGATGCCGCCGTCCAGGGCGAGACGAATGCCGTCGAGATAGCTGTACCGCTCAGTGAAGTGTGAAATGAATTGTATCATCCTCCGCAGGCAGCTTTTATGATGACGACAGACATGCCTTCGCTCAGGGGCGTCTGCTCCCATAGGTTTCGTGGCACCATCTTGTTGTTGACTGCCACAGCCACACCTTTCTCCGGCAGGGAGAGCTCTGTGGCAAGTGTGCCTAAACTGGTGGCTGTGGTGCTTAGGGGTTTATTGTTGACGTTTATCTGCATGATTCGTAGAAGTGGTTAACAGGTCCGTGTCCGTGTCCTATCTCATAGTCGGCTCCGTAGAGGATGGCGTTTGCCACATACTCCTTGGCTCGCTTTGCAGCCTCCGGCAAAGATTCGCCCTTGGCAAGCAAGGCAGCAAATGCAGACGACATGGTGCAGCCCGTGCCGTGCGTGTTCTTTGTCTGTATCCTCTGGGAAGGCAGTTCGAGCAGTATGCCTGTCTCGTTATCGTAGAAGTAGTCCGTCAGGAGGTCTTCGGAGAGGTGACCTGCCTTGAGCAGGACAGATACATTATATATATGTGCGAGCTTCCTTGCTGCTTCGGGTAGTGCTTTCTGAGTGTCCAGCCTTTCTGCCCCAAGCAATATCTCTGCCTCGGGAATGTTGGGTGTAATGACTCGGGCAAGGGGTATGAGCTCTTTCCGAAGCGTCTTGACGGCACTTTCCTCGATAAGCCGGTGCCCGCTCGTGGAGACCATGACAGGGTCGATGACTACATTGCGCACCTTGTGTTTGCGGAGCATCTCGCTGACGGTCAGCACCACTTCTGCCGAGTGCAACATGCCTGTCTTCACAGCGTCTGCACCGATGTCGCTCAGGACGGCCTCTATCTGCCCCCGGATGATGTCGGTGGGGACAGGATGAACAGCCTCCACGCCAATGGTGTTCTGCACCGTGACGGCGGTGATGGCTGTTGCTGCATAGCATCCCAGGGCAGATATGGTCTTGATGTCGGCCTGAATGCCCGCACCGCCTCCGCTATCGCTGCCTGCTATGGAAAGGACGCTCGTGTAGTGTTTCATTCCTTCTTCTTAATTGGGCACTTGGTAGTGAGTCCCTGTCTGCTGGATAATCTGACGCTTGTAGTTCTCGGGATAGCCAGGGCGGAGCACAGGTCTGGGGTCGCCTCCAGGCGTCTTCTCGTACTGACCGCTCTCGTCCGTGCGCTTGACGGCCATGTCGTTGTACTTCACGATGATGAGCTGAGCCAACTGGTTCCATTCGTCCATCATGGCGCTTGCCGTGCGGTGGCTGTATGCCGAGAGGTATTTGATGGCATCCTCCTTGCCCATAGCCGCTGCTTTGCTCTCTATGTCAGGCTGCAGGGAGTTGTAGTCAGCTTCCAGGCGGTCGCGAACCTTCTGCAGTTCGGGGAAAAGGAGATTGTAGCGCAGATAGACCATGTTGCTGACCCAGTTCTCTACCCAGTAAGCAGAGCGGGTGGAGAAGTGGAAGGCGTCGGCGGTATGCTTGTCGTAGCACTCCGGGGCTTGCGTCATGTTGCAATAGACGGGTGTAAAGGCCACCATGTTGGCATCGTCGTTGGCAAACCATGTGACTCCGCCGATGTGGTTGGGAAGCCAGGAGCGCATCTGGCTGACATATACGCAGGCCGACTGTTGGGTGCTGATGGGTCGCTCGTTGAAGTATTTCTTCCCGTCGCACTCGAAGCTCAGCGGGGTGGGGCGGTAGGGCATTTCCCACGCACCCATTCCGATGTCCTTGGTGACGTCCATGGGCGTGCCTTCGTAGTGGTCGCGCATCATGTCCTTGACGTCTTGAACGGAAAGCAGAGCCTTGGGCTTGACGTAAAGAGGGATGACTTTGCCTTTCGTGTCGCCCATGGCATAGGGGAGATAGGGCTGCATGTCCTCGGCACCCCACTTGTTGAAGTAGCTCCAGATGCGTGCTTCGCAAAAGCGCAGGGCACCGAAGTCTGCTGGTGCATAAGCGTCTGCAAACGAGAAGTCTGCGTCTTTACCATTGAAGAAACCCTTTTCCTTTGCGAAGCTGATGACATCCTTCGCATAGAGGCAGTTCTTCTTGTCCTTGAGTGGGAACTGGTGTATGCGGCTTTGGTTGGCGTGACCGCTGATGCAGTCGTCGGGAATACGCACGGCGACCCATACTGTTCCCTTGCGTCCTGGACCTTTGCCTATCATGTCCATAATCCAGACTTCATTGGGGTCGGCAATGGTGAAGCTCTCCCCTTCGCTCTCATAGCCGTAGGTCTCTGTCAGCTCCGTCATTACCTGAATGGCTTCGCGGGCAGTCTTGGCGCGTTGGAGGGCAAGAACCATCAGCGAACCGTAGTCGATGAGGCCGCTGACAGTATCCGTCAGTTCCGAGCGTCCGCCATAGGTCGTCTCGTGGATGGTCAGTTGGAACTCGTTCATCAGTCCTACTACGCCATAGGTATGAGGCACCTCAGGAATCTCGCCCAGGTAGTTGCCTGTTTCGTAATGGTAGAGCGGATGCATCGTTCCGGCAGGATGGTCGGCTGCGGGAATCACGCGGAGCGGTTCAAAGGAGCCATAGGAGTCTTGGCTATAGGAGATGATGACGCTGCCGTCCTTCGAGGCCTTCTTGCCCACGACCAGGTTGGTGCAGGCATAAATCATTGACCATTGAACATTGGACATTGAGAGGAGCAAGGCTCCAAGGAGAATAAAGAGACGTTTCATATAATGTTATTTTTCAGGGAAAACTCCATAAATTTCTTTGTATGCGTATGCGTAGTATTCCTCAGGGGCGATGTCGGGATAGCGGTCCCTGAAGAGGTAGAGGGTAGCCTCGCGGTCACATTGTGGTGCCAGCTTGAGGTAGTCCAGGAAGTTCGCCATGTCGTTTTTGTAGAGATAGCAGCTTGCCAGGTAAGGGACGACGAATTTGCCCTCCTGTGTGCCGTAGATGGTCCAGACGTCGTCGAGCAGGTCGATGGCCACGTCGTAGTAGCCGGCGTTGCTGTAGGAAAGGGCAATGTTGAAGAGCGTCTCGCCCTGCTCCGGACTCTTCTCCAGGGCAGCGACAAAGCATTGCTCAGCCTGCTTCGTGTCTCGGATTTGGAGGTAGATGTCGCCCTCCGACATGTCAAACTTCCAGGCCAGGCTCTGGTCGGAAATCTCCCTCGCCTTCGCTATGGTGGCCAGCGCCTCAGCACTCTTGTCTATACGGCTCAAGGCGTAAGCTCTCAACTGGTAGATTTGCGGAAGGTCAGCCTCCCTTTCAGGCAGTTTCCTTGCGTACTGTTCAGCCTTGTCGAGCAGAGGGAGGGCCTCCTTATAGCGTTCCTCGTTAGTATAGCAGATGATGAGGGAAATCAGCACGCTGAGGTCGTCGGGTTGCGTCTCGAGGTACTTCGTGTAGTGCTCGATGGCCTTCTCCATCTCGTCCTCGTGCATGTAGGCATTTCCCTTCATAAGGAGCGCGTCGCTGTCCTGCGGATTGATGGCAAGGGAGAAGTCGGCAGCTTCCAATGCTTCGGGATACATCTCGAGCGCGACGTATGTCTCGGACAGGAGATTCCAGGCCTCGGAGCTGTACGGCTCTTCGTCCAGAATCTTCTTGAGCATCGTGAGGGCTGTCTCGTAGTCGTCCAGTCCCATGTGTATCTCAGCCTCCAGGATAGGCAGTCGCGGATGCGTGGGGAACGCGTCCCGCAGTTGCTCCAGCCATTCGCTTGCCAGTTCCCACTGGTCGTAGTCCATGAAGATGGACGTGGCATCGTAGAGATAGCTGTCGAGGTTGTCCTGCATCTTCCCCATCTGTTCGAGCAGGAAGTCAGAGGCCTGGTCGGCATGTCCCTCTTTGATGAGGAGTTCGGCACGGATGTAGATGACCTCGCAGTCATCCTGCTCCGTGATGGCATCGACTATGGCATGAGCTTTGTCGAGCTGACCATAGAACATCCTTTGCCGTGCCAGGAATATCTGAGGGTCAACGCTGTCTGGGTGCATATCGATGGCAGCCTGTATGGCCTGATTGGCCTTAGCGTCCTGCTTTCCCGTCATGTAGTATTCGGCGATGTCGGTCAGCTCGTCAGCCTCCAGGTACGGGACGTGACCCTCCGAGACAGACTTCTCATAGCGATGCAGGAGCCTGAGGAAGTGTCGCGACTGATAGTATTTGTTATTGTTTTCCACCTTATTTGTTTATCGTGGCAATTGTCTTGCCGACTTCCATACATTCGGCAAAGATACAACTTCATCCCGACTTTCACAAATTTGCGGAAGCATTTCTTTCTGTTTGATGAAAAAAACGAAAACATCCCCGCCGCAGAGTTCCGCAGCGGGGATGGGTTGTCTTAGAGGGAAAGCTTGTTATTCTATCGCCACGATGCTGCCGAACTTACTCCAAGGAGATTTTGATATGTACTCATCTATAGAACCTGCCGGCACATGGAGCGTGGCTGACGAAATTGAGGAGTTCTCAAACGCATTACTATATGTTCTGGGGACATTTTCAGCATAGCAATAGACATCTGTCAGGCTTTGGCAATAAGAGAAGGCATATTCGTCGATGCTGGTCACGCCACTTCCGATGGTGATGGAGGTCAGGCTGCTGCAATTATAGAAGGCATATTTGCCGATGCTGGTCACGCTGTTGGGGATGGTGACGGCGGTCAGGCTGGTGCAGCCAACGAAGGCATAGTTACCGATGCTGGTCACGCTGTTGGGGATGGTGATGGAGGTCAGGCAGGTGCAATCTCTGAAGGCATAGTTTCCGATGCTGGTCACGCTGTTGGGGATGGTGACGGCGGTCAGGCCACTGCAACCATCGAAGGTATAGCTGCCGATGCTGGTCACGCTGTTGGGGATGGTGATGGAGGTCAGGCTTTTGCAATTACGGAAGGCAGAGTCACCGATGCTGGTCACGCTGTTGGGGATGGTGATGGAGGTCAGGCTGGTGCAGCCAACGAAGGCATAGTCACCGATGCTGGTCACGCTGTGGGGGATGGTGACGGAGGTCAGGCTGGTGCAACCATTGAAGGCAGAGCTGCCGATGCTAGTCACGCTATTGGGGATGGTGATGGAGGTCAGGCTGCTGCAATCTTCGAAGGCACCAATGCCGATGCTGGTCACGCTGTTGGGGATGGTGATGGAGGTCAGGCTGCTGCAATAAGCGAAGGCATAACCGCCAATGCTGGTCACGCTGTTGGGGATGGTGACGGAGGTCAGACTGCTGCATTTATAGAAGGCAGAGCTGCCGATGCTGGTCACGCTGTTGGGGATGGTGATGGAGGTCAGGCTGGTGCAACCATCGAAGGCATAACTGCCGATGCTGGTCACGCTGTTGGGGATGGTGATGGAGGTCAGGTTGCTGCAATTATAGAAGGCATAGTCACCGATGCTGGTCACGCTCTCGGGGATGGTTAGGTTTTTTATCTCTTCACCGTTCAAATACAAATGCTTTGCATAATATAGTGGATTGCTGCTTCTATCAGAAAACACATTTTTACACCATGCGGCTATATCATTGATGTGAACTGCTGTCAGGCCACTGCAATTCTCGAAGGCATATCTGCCGATGCTTGTCACGCTATTGGGGATGGTGACGGCGGACAGGCTGCTGCAATTATAGAAGGCATATCTGCCGATGCTGGTCACGCTGCTCGGAATGATGACGGAGGTCAGGCTGGTGCAATCATAGAAGGCCCTATCCCCTATTTCAAGAACTTCGTAGGTGTTACCCTTATACGTTAGCTTCGAGATGATTTTGGCGATGCCTTTAAATCCTGTCTTGTCGTAACCGCTTACTACCAAATGCCCTTCGGTTACAGTATATTTTAAGTAATCGACGTAAAAGTTCTGGTTGTCGATGGCTGAGAAGATGCTTCCATTGGATGTCGTGCCGTCATCGTTGACTACGACATGGATGTCAAGGTTTTCGCCATTGTTGCCAGATGAGCTGTCTTTGTCGTTGTTGGCATTGTTATCGACTGGAGGTTGTACGACTTCGTCATCTCCGCCGCATGAAGTGACGGTAATCAGCGCTGTCATTGACAGCACGGCCGCTGAAATGAGCATAAATGTTCTTCTCATATCTCCTATATTCTTATTATCTTCTGCAAAGTTAATACTTATTTATGAATAACAAAGCAGAAGGGCAAAAAAATAACGGAGTGCCAGCGAAACTTTTCTCCTTGACTCCTTTACTCCTTAGAGATTTATTTGCTTCCGCAGAGGGTTCTTGTCTAAGGAGTTTAGGAGGAGAGGAGGTGTTTCGCCGGCGAAACTTTTCTCCTTTGACTCCTTGCCTCCTTAGAGTTTATTTCTGTCTAAGGGTTTATTTCTGGTCTAAGGAGTTTAGGAGGAGAGGAGTTTTTCCCTTTGGCTTGGCTCCTCAAAGAGTGAGTAACAAAATAACACCTATAACTTTGTTATTTGAGAGAAAATGCCTTCGCTATATATAATAATTATAATAATAAGTATATAGTAGTTGATTATATATAGAGAATCCGACCTCAGCACCATCGGCTCCAGAATAACAATGTGATAAGTGTGATTCTGTTATGGCCACACCTAAATGTTCAATTAGGTACACCTAACCGAATTACCGTCAAATCATACGATACGAACAAAGAAGATAGGCAAAAAGTATTTATGATAATCCGCAACAATGCTACCCTATGGAAAGAAGTACGTGTACTTGTCGCCATAAGTACGTGTACTTGTCGCCATAAGTACGTGTACTTATCCGACTAAGTACGTGTACTTATCCCCATAAGTCCGTGTACTTATCTGACCACTTCCCAGAGAGGGGGGAGCAAGGGGTGCTTTTCCAGTCGCCTTCGGCGAAGTGAAAAGTGAAAAGTGAAAAATTAAAGTAACCTTATTTTATTCGTGCAATTCGTTTTAATTTGTTGTTAAAGTCACCTGCGGCGTAGCCTCCTTTTGAATTTTGAATTCTGAATTCTGACTTATCCTCATCTCACTTCGTTCAATTCGTCTTAATTCGTTGTTGTTTTATGTCCCGCAGAAATAAAGGAAATGACAGAAATATAATTCATGTATGAATTATTATAATCTGTGTAATCTGTTGTAAATTATAAATCAGTTTAATCCGTTCAATCTGTGGTTATAGTCGCCTTCGGCGAAGTGAAAAGTGAAAAGTGAAAAGTGAAAAGTGAAAAATCAAAGTAACCTTATTTCATTCGTGAAATTCGTTTTAATTCGTTGTTGTTTTATGTCCCGCAGAAATAAAGGAAATGACAGAAATATAATTCATACATGAATTATTGTAATCTGTGTAATCTGTTGTAAAGTATAAATCCGTTTAATCCGTTCAATCTGTGGTTATAATCGCTGCGGCGAAGCCTCCTTTTGAATTTTGAATTTATAAATTTTGAATTCTGACTTCTGACTTATTTCTTTGCCCAGGTGTCCTTGAGCCCTACGGTCTTGTTGAAGACGGGATGCTCGGGTGTGCTGTCGGGGTCGATGTTGTAGTAGCCGATGCGCTGGAACTGGAGGTAGGTGTATGGGGGCAGCTCCTGGGCGAACTCTTCGACGAAGGCGTTCTTGTTGACGGTGAGGGAGTCGGGGTTGAGGAAGGGACGCATGGCGTCTATGCCGCGTACGTCGTTCTCCTTTTCGTACTGCTTGATGGCATCACGTGGGTTCTCGCATGTCCAGAGGCATTCGTAGTTTCTCACTTCGCATGGGATGCAATGCTGGCTGCTCACCCAGTGGAGGGTCTTGCCCTTTATCTTGCGGTCTGCGCCTGGCATTCCGCTCCTGCTGTCGGGGTCGTAGGTGGCGTGGACGCAGATGATGTTGCCCTCTGAGTCCTTCTCGATGCACTTGAAGTTGCCCTGTTCGTCCTTTTCGTCGGAGCAGGCGATGATGTATGCGTTCTTGAGGCGTACCTCTTTGCCTGGGCCGAGACGCATGAACTTCTTCCCGCCGTCTTCCATGAAGTCTTCTTGCTCGATGTAGAGCTGGCGGGTGAAGTGTATGGTGTGTGTGTTGCCTTCGGTGATGGTGTTGCCTTCTTCGTCGCGGAGTTCGGGGTTGTTGATGGCAGTCATTTCCTCCACCTTGCCTTCGGGGTAGTTGTCGATAATCAGCTTGAGGGGGTTGACGACGGCGCTGACGCGTATGGCGCGTGTGTTGAGGTCTTCTCGGCAGGCTGCTTCCATGAGCTTGATGTCGTTCAGGGCGTCGAATGTGGTGTAGCCTATCTTGTCGATGAAGTTCAGTATGGCCTGCGGGCTGTAGCCTCTCCTGCGAATGCCGCAGATGGTGGGCATACGGGGGTCGTCCCAGCCGTTGACGACACCTTCTTTGGTGAGGATGAGCAGGTTGCGCTTTGACATGAGCGTATAGTTCAGGTTGAGCTTGTTGAACTCGAACTGTCGCGGACGATTGTCTTCGATGTCGCCCTTGTCGCCTCGCCATTCCTTAATCCATGTGACGAACAGGTCGTAGAGTTCATGGTGCGGTACGAACTCCAGGGTGCAGATGCTGTGTGTGACGCCCTCCAGGTAGTCGCTCTGCCCATGCGTGAAGTCGTACATGGGATAGGCGTTCCATTTGTTGCCTGTGCGCCAGTGCTCCATGTTGAGCACTCGGTACATGATGGGGTCGCGGAAGTGCATGTTGGGGCTTGCCATGTCTATTTTGGCTCTGAGAATCATCTTGCCGGGTTCTACGTTTCCGGAGTTCATTTCTCGGAAGAGCTTGAGGCTCTCTTCGGCAGGTCGGTCGCGGTAGGGCGAGTTGGTGCCGGGCTCTGTGGGTGTGCCTTTCTGTGCGGCAATCTCTTCGCTTGTCTGCTCATCTACGTAGGCGCGACCCTGCATGATGCACCACTCGGCGAAGTCCCATAGGTCCTGGAAGTAGTCGCTGGCATAGCAGACCTTTCCCCATTGGAAGCCCAGCCACTTGATGTCCCTCTCGATGGCTTCCACGTATTCCGTGTCTTCCTTCTGCGGGTTGGTGTCGTCCATTCTCAGGTTGCAGACGCCGCCGAACTTCTGTGCTACGCCGAAGTCCATGGCAATAGCCTTGGCGTGTCCTATGTGTAGGTAGCCGTTAGGTTCGGGCGGGAAGCGGGTTTGCAGTCTGCCGCCGTTCTTGCCTTCTGCCAAATCTGTCTTAACTCTCTGCTCTATGAAGTTGAGGCTTTTTGATGATTCCTGGTCCATGTTGTCTTATTTAATTTTTATTCCTCAATTAAAGCGCAAATATACGTCAATTTCCCCATATAGGCATCATGCCGAGGCAAAAAAGTAATTATTTGTGCTGCTTTTGTGAAAAAAATCCTTTATCGTTATTCGCGTAACAAAGTTTTTTTGTATTTTTGCACAGTCATTATGACCAAAGCAATCTTTTTACCTTAATGAACTAGTACCATCCGGCGGTTTATCGTGAGACAAGCCGCCGTTTTTAATAAGTATAGAAATAGTATGAAAGAAGATAGTCTATCCCTGAGCCACCGTTTGCGCCGGCTCATCAATATGGGGCACGACAAGGCTCCGGAAGAGGAAATCATAGCAGGCATCGAGGAAGGCGTCAGCTTCCAGGGTGCCAAGCTGTGGATTCTGGTGCTTGCCATCTTCGTGGCTTCGCTTGGTCTGAACACCAACAGCACGGCAGTCATCATCGGTGCCATGCTCATCTCTCCGCTCATGGGACCTATCATCGGCATGGGGCTGGGCGTGGGCGTCTATGACTTTTCCCTGCTCAAGCGTGCCTTCCGCAACTATCTCGTCGCCACGGCTTTCAGCGTCGTCACGGCCACCGTCTATTTCCTCATTACCCCCATCGACGAGGCGCAGTCGGAACTCTTGGCACGCACCTCGCCCACCATCTACGACGTAGCGATAGCCATCTGCGGCGGACTGGCGGGCATCATAGCCCTGAGCAGCAGAAGCCAGCGCACGGGCAACGTCATACCCGGCGTAGCGATAGCAACGGCGCTCATGCCGCCGCTTTGTACCGTAGGCTTTGGCATCGCCACAGGCAACTGGTTCTATGCCGCAGGAGCTCTCTACCTCTATCTCATCAACACGATATTCATCGCCCTGAGCACCTTTGTGGGCGTTGCCTTCATCATGCGCTTCCGCAAGCAGACGATGATAAACAAACGCCGCGAGAAGCAGGTCCATCGCTACATCACCACCATCGCCTTGCTTACCATCGTGCCGAGCCTCTTCATCACCTTCCACATCGTGCAGCAGACCATCTACGAGGAGCGCGTCCAGCAGTTCATCCACGGGGCTCTGGTCTTCGACAACACTCAGGTCATTGACCACTCCATTGACCTCAGCGAACATAGCATCCGCGTGATGCTCTTCGGCGAGGAAGTAGATTCCGCACAAATAGAGGAAGCCCGTAAGCTGCTCCCTGCCTACCGGCTGGACGGTTCCACCCTGCAAGTCGTACAGGCAAGTGCCAATACCAAAAACGTGGAGCTGCAGACGCTCATCACGAAGCAGAGCCGCGAGAAGGAGAGAAGCGCTGAGCTGCTGTCCATTGCAGAGAACAAGACGCACAAGGTGGAGCAGAAGCTGGCAGCCTATCAGGAGCCCGAAGTCCTGGCGCGTACCATCCTGCCCGAGCTTCAACTGCTCTTCCCGCAGGTCGCAGCGTTGAGTATGTCGAAGGGTGCGACTGTGAGCCTGACGGATTCTGCACTTTCGGAAGCAAAGGAGCACATAGCCGTCGTCCAGACAGTCAAGCCTATGCAAAGGGCCAACGTCAGGCTCATGCGCGATTGGCTTCGTCAGCGCACAGCATATCCCGAACTGCGCATTGTCGTGACAAACGCGAGCGGGGAGAGGAATAACTGAGCTTGCGAAACTTAAACTACAAAGTAACAACGAAACCATTAGAGATGGAAGATGCAATAAAGATAAAAGGGGCAAGGGTCAATAACCTGAAGAACATCAGCCTCGAGATACCACGAGGCAAGCTGGTGGTGATAACGGGCTTGAGCGGCAGCGGCAAGAGCAGTCTGGCTTTCGACACCCTTTATGCCGAAGGACAGCGTCGCTACGTGGAAAGCCTGAGCGCCTATGCCCGGCAGTTCCTCGGACGCATGAACAAGCCTGAATGCGACTACATCAAGGGCATCCCGCCCGCCATAGCCATCGAGCAGAAAGTGACGAGCCGCAATCCGCGAAGCACGGTCGGCACAAGCACCGAAATCTACGAGTACCTCCGTCTGCTCTTTGCCCGCATAGGTCACACCTTCTCGCCCATAAGCGGCAAGGAAGTGAAGCGCCACACCACAGAAGATGCCGTCCAGTGTATGCTCTCCAAGCCCGAAGGCACGAAGTTCATGGTGATGTGCCCCATCCGTCTGCCCGAAGGAAGAACCATAGAGCAGCAGCTCGAAATGTACCGCAAGAGCGGCTTCGCAAGAGTCTATGCTAATGGCGAAGTCATGCGCATCGAAGATTTTCAGGGGCAAGGAGCAAGGTGCAAGGAGCAGGAGAATAAATCTGTTTCCTTAATTATCGACCGCCTGACGACAGGCAACGACCGCGACACCATCGCCCGCCTCGTGGATTCCTGCGAAACAGCGTTCTACGAAGGGCACGGAACAGCCATACTCCACTTCATGCCTGATGGCGAAGAGCACGAGTTCTGTACACGCTTCGAGGCCGACGGCATCACCTTCGAGCAGCCTACCGACAAGCTCTTTGCCTTCAACTCGCCCATCGGCGCCTGCCCAGAATGCGAAGGCTTCGGCAAGGTGATAGGCATCGACGAGCAGATGGTCATTCCCAATACTGCCTTGAGCCTCTACGACGGAGCCGTCATGTGCTGGCGCGGCGAGAAGATGGCAGAATGGAAGGACTGGTTCATCCGCTTCAACTCCGAGCGCGGCTTCCCCATCTTCAAGCCTTACTTCGAGCTGACACAGGCTGAGAAGGACTGGCTTTGGCACGGAGTACCATCGGGAGTTAAGAGTGAAGAGTTAAGAGTGAAGAGTGAAGAGTTAAGAATGAAGAATGATAGTAACAAATCAGAGGGCGAATGTAACATTGATTCTTCACTCTTCACTCTTCACTCTTCACTAAAGCTTGAGACTCTTGGCGGCAAGGAAGTCCTTGTGCCGGCTGATTGGAAGATATTCCCCGAAGAACGCGAGTGGGGACTGCTCTCCATAGATGCCTTCTTCGAATACCTGCGCCAAGGGCAGTACAAGATACAGAACCGCGTCATGCTGGCCCGATACCGTGGTAAGACGGTTTGCCCAAAGTGCCACGGCACTCGCCTCCGACCAGAAGCAAGCTACGTTAAGGTGGGCGGGAAGAGCATTACCGAACTGGTCTGCATCCCTGTCAGCGAGTTGCTCCCATGGATAGAGAGTCTCAAGATAAGCGAACACGAAGAGACCATTGCAAAGCGCATCCTCATCGAAATCAAGAACCGACTGCAATACCTGCTGGACGTCGGATTGGGTTACCTGACACTCAACCGCACCTCGAACAGTCTCTCTGGAGGCGAGAGCCAGCGCATCAACCTTGCCACTTCCCTGGGAAGCAGTCTCGTGGGTAGCCTCTACATCCTCGACGAACCGAGCATCGGCCTTCACAGCCGCGACACAGAGCGCCTCATCAAAGTCTTGAAGCAGCTCCGCGACCTTGGGAATACCGTTGTCGTCGTTGAGCATGACGAGGACATCATCCGCGCTGCCGACTGGCTTATTGACATCGGACCGGAAGCAGGTCGCTTGGGAGGAGAAGTCGTGTACGAGGGGCCGGTACCCACAGACCCACCCCAACCCTCCCTTAAAGGGAGGGAGGGAAAGAAGTCCTATACCCTCGACTTCCTCTGTTCCCTCCCTTTAAGGGAGGGTCAGGGAGGGTCTTTCTCTCGTCGTAAGTCAAGTAGCTTCATCGAGGTGAAAGGCGCACGTGCCAACAACCTGAAGGGCATCGACGTACGCTTTCCGCTTGGCGTAATGACCTGCGTCACAGGCGTTAGCGGCAGCGGCAAGAGCAGCCTCGTCCGCGACATCTTCTACAACGCCATGAAGCGGCATCTCGACGAAGTGGCCGACCGCCCAGGCGAGTTCCTCGGGCTGGAGGGAGACTTGAACATGGTCAGCGCCGTCGAGTTCATCGACCAGAACCCCATCGGCAAGAGCACACGCTCCAATCCCGTCACCTACGTCAAAGCATGGGACGAAATCCGCAAGCTCTTTGCTTCCTTGCCTCTTGCCCAGCAGATGGGCTACACGCCTGCCTACTTCAGCTTCAACACCGACGGCGGACGATGCGAAGAATGTAAAGGCGAAGGTACCGTCACCATCGAGATGCAGTTCATGGCCGACCTCGTGCTTCCTTGCGAAAGCTGCCACGGACAACGCTTCAAGTCAGAGATACTCGACGTAAGGTTCCACGAAAAGAATGTCTGCGACGTGCTCGACATGACCGTCAACCAAGCCATCGAGTTCTTCACGGAGCACAAGCAGAAGCGCATCATTGCCTTGCTCAAACCCCTGCAGGACGTTGGCTTGGGCTACATCAAGCTCGGTCAGTCCTCATCCACCCTGTCAGGTGGCGAGAACCAGCGCGTCAAGCTTGCCTATTACCTCGGTATGGAGAAGACGAAGCCCACCATCTTCATCTTCGACGAACCCACGACGGGACTGCACTTCCACGACATTCGCAAGCTGCTCCTTTCCTTCGATGCCCTCATCCATCGCGGCCACACCATCATCGTCATAGAGCACAACCTTGAAGTCATCAAGAATGCGGACCACATCATCGACCTCGGTCCCGAAGGCGGCGAAGCAGGTGGACGGCTCGTCTGCTGCGGCACTCCCGAGGAAGTGGCGAAGTGCAAGGAAAGCTACACAGCTAAATTCCTGCGCGAAAAGATGAACGAGAGTAAAGGCAAGAAAAAGTAGGAGATTATTTGGTAGCGTAAAAGAAAAGGTGTATCTTTGCAGACGTAAAAGGTTACAGGTATGAGTACACAAGCATTGACAGGACTCCGTGACTATCTGACTGGCACATTGTCCGTGGCCGACATGAAGTGGTTGGTGAAAGAATTGACAGAGTACGCCAAGAAAGAAGAGTTTCCTCTGAAACGCTATACGATGGAGGAAATCAACGCCATGTTGGATGAGGCAGAGGCAGAAATTGCGGCAGGCAAGGGAACCCCTCACGAAGAGGTAATGCGCGAGTGGGATGAGGAAATCGCCCGCATGGAGCAGGAAGAACAGAAGTATGCCAAAGCTGTATGAAAGTTAAGTGGACTGAACACGCAAAAGCATCCCTTTGCTTCCCTCTCTGGGAAGTGGTCAGATAAGTCCACGTACTTATGAGGATAAGTCCACGTACTTATGAGGATAAGTCCACGTACTTATGGGGATAAGTCCACGCACTTATGAGGATAAGTCCACGTACTTCTTTCCAATTTCAGGTTTAGGGAGTTATAAAACGGAGTTATATAGGAAGTAATGTGCTTTGCGCAGGAAGTTCTTGGATGCTATAGCACCAAGGCGCGCTGCTTAGGGCGCGGAAGAAGCCAGCAAGCGTGCTGGACAATAGCTTGGGATACTGTCTATATGGTATTGTCCTTTTATAACTCCCACGAACCGATAGGTCGATGACCGAAGGGAAAGTCAACGGAGCGAGTTAACTTCCACTTTAACTTCCACTTTAACTTCCGCAACTTAAATAAAATTATTGTTGTACGGGGAAAAGCGCCGAAGGCGCGATAGACCAGTCGTCCCTTCGGGACTTTTCATGTTGTTGCGCAATTACCGGGGGTTAACACCCCCGTCTGTGGTCTCTCGTCCCTTCGGGACTTTAGAGTAAGCCCCCGTGAGCTGCTTTTGTCAAGAAAGCCTAATTATAAGCGAATAAGTAGAGGTGCTCTTGATTTTCCCCGGACAGCAATAAAATCAAATGATAATCCGTTGTCTTCTTACAGCTTGAGCGGTTGGCTCTCGTTGCCGTAGCGGTCGAGGGCGGTGACGGCGAGGTGGTAGCCGTGGTAGTAGGCTCCGAGCAGGCTATAAGTGAAGCTGTTGTCGTGGGTCAGCTTGACGATGTTTTGCGGGTTGCTTGTGTCGATGGGCTGCTTTGTGCTGGCGTAGATGACGTAGCGGCAACCTTCGACGGCGGACCATGTTATCTTTTCGTTGATACCCCCGATGCGTTCTCGACCGACGAGGCGTGGCATCTCAGGTTTGGCGTTGCTTTGCCACGTCATAGGCGGCAGCAGGGCAGGGTAGGGGTAGTAGTCGCGCTGCAGATAGTCGTAGATGCCTTTCGTGTTGTCCGTCAGGAACTGGCTGCGGAAGTAAGCCTGTCCGCCGAGTCCTTGCTGGCGGAGGTAGCAGAGCTCCCGTTGTATGATGCCCAAGCTCCAGTCTTTCTCTTTTGGATGGAGGAAGTAGATGCCGAGTCCAGGTGCTACGGCGCGTCCGTAGTCGTGCTCTTTCCAATCGACGGCAAAGGGGTAGAAGTGGTCGCCCTGGAAGTACATCATGGGCAGGAGCATGTCCATGATGCCTTCGCGCAGCCAGCCTTGAGCGTCCTGATAGACTGCGCCGAGAGCCGACCAGCCCTTCGCAGAGTAGCGGCTCAAGTCCTTATATTTTCCTACAGGTGAGCAGCTTACACGCACCCATGGCTTCAAAACTTTAACTGCGTTGTAAGCGTCTCGAACCATTCGAGTGATGTTCCCTGTGCGCCACGAGCGTTTGTCTTTGCCCTTGCCGTACTTCTTGAACGTGGAGGCGTCGGGGAATGTCTCAGGGTTTTCCGGGTAGCGGATGTAGTCGAAGTGTATGCCATCGACGTCGTAGCGGCTCACTATCTCCTTGCAGAGCGCTGTGAGGTAAGGGGAAGAGCCAGGCAGTCCGGGATCGAGATAGTACTGTTCGCCGTGTTTCTTGAGCAGTTCAGGATGCGTCTTGAGCAGGCTTCGCTTGCCCATCTTCTTGGCGTTGACAATCTTGAAGGCAGGTACGGTGACCATCCAAGCGTGCAGTTCCATTCCGCGTTTGTGCGCCTCCTCAATGGCGAAAGCCAGCGGGTCGTAGCCCGGGTCGCGGTCGAAGGTGCCGGTGAGACAGACGTCCCAAGGCTCTATGTTGCTTGGATAGATGACAGAGCCTCGGAGCCTCGTCTGGAGAATGACGGTGTTGATGCGACAAGCTTGCAGTTGGTCGAGGATTTGGCAGAGTTCATCTTTCTGCTTTTGCCTGCCAGCTTGACTGGTTGCCATCGTCTTTGGCCAGTCCAGTCCCATGATGGTGGTCAGCCAGACGGCTCTCACTTCGTGTTTTGGGGCAGCAGGGGCGAGCAGAAAAGGAAGTTCCCCTCCTGCCAATTCCCTTTCTGTCGGAGTGATTTTGGGCAGGAAGTCGCTTTTCTTATGCAGGCTCTGAGCCTCGGACTGGATGCTGAAGAGAGAGGCAAAGAGTATTATAATAATAAATAATGTGTGTTTCATGCTGCAAAGGTACGAAAAAGATTAGAGATTAAGGAACAGAGCGTGGATTTTTTTCGCTTGTGGCAAAAAAGGTTTCGTCGCGCTCCCGTCTGCTTTTTGTATCGTATTGTGTTTGCGAGGTTTGCGTTTTCCTGCTCAATTAGGTACACCTACTTGCTCAATTAGGTACACCTACTTGCTCAATTAGGTACACCTACTTGCTCAATTAGGTACACATAGTTGGGCAACTACCTATGTTAAGTTTGCCAACGCCCCACTTGTCGTTGGGCAAATGTCCCAGCTGAGGTTGCCAATTGAGATGTTTCCCTCGCTCGTTTGTCCCGTTCTGCTTACGAAACATGGAAAGCAATATGTAGCCGAATGAACAGGATGATTTGACAATTTTCCGTAGGTTGATTGGTTTGTTCGTATGCTCTGTGATTTATTTTTCGCTTTTCAGTTTCACTTTTGAATTTATATATTTTGATTTTTGGATTAATCGTTGTATCTTTGCAATCGAAAAGGAAGACGTCAATCGACATGCGTCAATAACAAAACATTTAAGTGTAAATTGTCTATAGTCAAATTGTAAAGAAAAGATGGTCACATTTTGCATAGCACTGGTTCTGCTGGTGCTTGGTTATTTTGCCTATGGCACGTTTGTGGAGAGAGTGTTCGGCATCGACCCGAACCGCAAGACGCCTTGCTACACTAAGCAGGACGGAGCCGACTACATCCCGATGCCGACGTGGAAAGTCTATACGGTACAGTTCCTCAACATCGCTGGCACGGGACCTATCTTCGGCGCCATGATGGGTGTGCTCTACGGACCTGCTGCATTCCTTTGGATAGTCCTTGGCTGCATCTTGGGCGGCGCCATGCACGACTACATGGCGGGCATGATTAGCATCAGGCGCGACGGGATGGGCTTGCCGGAAATCATCGGCGACGAACTGGGCAGCGTATGCCGCCTCGTGATGAGAGTCGTCTCGCTTGTCCTGATGATTTGCGTAGGTGCCAGCTTCGTGCTGATACCGGCAGGACTGATGGACCAGTTGACGCTCAGGCTCTTCGATGTCGCCGACACGAACCTGATTTGGACCGTCATCATCCTCATCTTCTACCTCGCCGTCACCGTCTTTTCCATCAACAAAGTCATAGGCACCATCTATCCCGTCTTCGGTGCTGCTTTGCTCATCATGGCGGTGCTCATCGGTTTTGGCATCTTTACCCACGAAGGCAACATCCCCAGCATAGCCGAAGCATTCAGCGACCATTATCCGGTCAGCTATACCCCTTTGTTCCCAGGTCTCTTCATCACGATAGCCTGCGGAGCGGTGAGTGGCTTCCATGCTACTCAAAGCCCGATGATGGCTCGGTGCATCAAGAACGAGAAGTACGGCCTCCGCTGCTTCTATGGGGCAATGGTGACGGAAGGAGTCGTAGCCCTCATCTGGGCAGCAGCTGCGATGAAGTTCGTCGATATGCTTGATATTGCTGGCACTACACCTTACGAAAAGCTCTACAACGCCATGACTGCCTGTGGAACGGTCAAGATGAACCCAGGCATATTGGTAGAGCGGATGTGTAACGACTGGCTGGGCAACGCCGGACTGGTGCTGGCCGTGCTGGGCATCGTGGCAGCCCCGATGAGCACTGGCGGTAGCGCCTTCCGTGCTGCTCGCATGATTGTGGCAGACTTCAGCCACTACGACCAGAAGCCTCTCGCGAAGCGTCTCCTGCTCACCGCCCCGCTGTTTGCCGTCGCCATAGCCATGTTGAACGTCAGCAGCTTCAAGGTCCTGTGGCTCTACGTCTCGTGGTTCAATCAGGTCCTGGCAACATTCACCTTCTTCACCATCGCACATTTCCTGCGTCATCGGACAGACGGGAAAGGCATCCTGCCCCGCTCGTCGTGGCTCATCGCCTACTTCCCCGCCGTCTTTATGTGTGCCGTCAGCGCCTGCTTCATCCTCATTGACAAAGAGAACGGCTTCGGCCTCGACACCACTTTGGGCTATGCCATTGGCGGCATCTTCACCGCCATTGTCGCCCTCGGCTTCGTGTTCAAGAACCTGAAACGCCAGTAGTCTATTATTATAAGTTCAGTCATAAATCCTTAAATAGTAAATCGTTAAATAGTAAATCACCGTGATAACCTTTTCAGTTTCCCTTGTATGCCTGTTGATAGGCTATTTGCTTTATGGAGCAGTCGTTGAGCGCATCTTCAAACCCAACGATGCGACGAAGATGCCTTGCTACGAGAAGCAAGACGGCGTTGACTTCATGCCCTTACCTGCTTGGCGTGTGTTCCTCATCCAGTTCCTCAACATCGCAGGTACAGGTCCCATCTTCGGTGCCATCATGGGCATACTGTTCGGCCCTGCTGCCTACCTTTGGATAGTCTTTGGCTGCATCTTTGCCGGAGCCGTCCACGACTACCTCTGCGGCATGATATGTATTCGCGATGGCGGTGTTTCTTTGCCCGAAATCATCGGTAACGAGTTGGGCGGGACGATGCGAATCGTGATGCGAATCGGATCAATGGTGCTCTTGGTGCTGGTCGGAGCAGTCTTCGTGACGACGCCGGCTGCTCTGCTCGACAAGATGACACCCGACATGGGTTGGTTCTTCTCGAATGGCTTCTGGCTGACAATCATCTTCCTGTACTTCATCTTAGCCACCTTGTTGCCCATCGATAAGCTCATCGGCAAGGTTTATCCTTTGTTTGGCCTTGCCCTCCTGTTGATGGCTGTAGGCATTTGCTGGGGCATCTATACGCAAGAGGGCTGGATGCCTGAGATTACGGACGCTCCTTTCGTGACGCACCACCCGAAGGGGCTGCCCATCTTCCCATTGCTCTGTGTCACCATAGCCTGTGGCGCGATAAGCGGCTTCCACGGAACCCAGAGCCCACTCATGGCACGTTGCATGACGAGCGAGCGCCTCGGACGTCCCATCTTCTACGGAGCCATGATTACGGAAGGCGTTGTGGCCCTCATCTGGGCTGCTGCTGCCATAAAGTTCGCCAGCACCTTGCCCGGACCGGAAGGAGCGACGGCTTACGAGAAGCTTGCCGCTTTGGGCAATCCCGCTATTGTCGTCAAGGAGATTAGCGTAGGTTGGTTGGGTACAGCCGGAGCTGTGCTTGCCATCCTCGGCGTAGTGGCTGCACCTATTACAAGTGGCGACACAGCCTTCCGTAGCGCCAGGCTCATCGCAGCTGACTTCCTTGGCTACGACCAGAAGAGCGTGAAGCATCGCCTCATACTCTGTGTGCCCTTCTTCATTATCACGACAGGTCTGTTCTTCATCGACTTTGCTGTCCTTTGGCGCTACTTTGCCTGGACGAACCAGACCCTTGCCTGCTTCATGCTGTGGGCTGCTGCGGTATGGCTGACCAGAAGAAAGCACAATTGTCTGATAGCGTTCATCCCTGCGCTCTTCATGGCAGTGGTGAGCACCAGCTACATCCTTACCGCACCCGAAGGCTTCCGCCTGCCGCTTCCCGTCGGCCTTGCAGGTGGCTTTCTCCTCATGGCAGTTCAAGGCTTCCACTATTGGAAATACATACATCATAAACCATATAAAAATAAAGCATTATGAAGAAAATCTTTATCGCGCTGCTTCTCTCAGCAGTATCTCTCGGTGCTTCGGCACAGTTCGAAAAGGGAACTAAGTACGCAGGTGCTTCACTCTCTGGCTTAGGCCTCAGCTACAGCAAGGCCGAAGACTTCCGTCTTGGGCTGCAGGCTGTAGGCGGCTTCTTCGTTGCCGACAGTTGGATGGTTCTCGGTCAGTTCGGTTGGGAACACTTGCCAGGTAACAACAGCATCAACCTGGGTGTTGCCGGACGTTATTACATGCAGAAGAATGGTCTGTTCTTCAGCGGCGGCTTCAAGTACCAGCATGTATGTCCTGATGCAAAGACCGACAACTTCTACATCACACCCGAGGTAGGCTATTGCTTCTATCTCAACGACCATGTCAGCATCGAACCCGCAGTTTATGTGGACATGTGCCTGAACCACTTCAAGGACTTCACGAAGGTTGGCCTCAGGATAGGCTTCGGCTATTACTTCTGATAAACCATCGAGCCTGGTACTCCGGCTTTGTCTTCTTCGGAGTATCTCTTTACCAAACAGGAACGGATGATTGTCCGTTCCTTTTTGTTGCTGTACCTTTGCGGCTGAAAACAAGAAGATAAAAGAAGATAGATGAAGATAGATGAAGATAGAAGACATTAGTTTTGGCAGCAGACAGATGTATCGTCCTCTATCTTCGCGTCGTTAGACGCATATCTTCTTATAACTACCTCTAACTACAAAAAAGAAGAGATATGGAAGACAGACAAACCCTTAACCGTCAGTTGGCGCAGATGCTGAAGGGCGGAGTGATTATGGACGTGACAACACCCGAGCAGGCACGTATCGCCGAGGCTGCCGGGGCGTGCGCAGTTATGGCATTGGAACGCATTCCTGCCGACATTCGTGCGGCTGGTGGTGTGAGCCGCATGAGCGACCCGAAGATGATACGAGGCATACAGGAGGCCGTGACGATTCCCGTGATGGCGAAGTGCCGCATCGGTCATTTCGCAGAGGCACAGATACTCGAGGCTATCGAGATTGACTACATCGACGAAAGCGAAGTGCTCTCCCCTGCGGACGACATCTATCACATCGACAAGCGGAAGTTCCGCGTGCCATTCGTCTGCGGAGCAAAGGACTTGGGCGAAGCGCTCCGACGCATCAACGAAGGCGCCACGATGATACGCACCAAAGGTGAACCCGGCACGGGCGACATCATTCAGGCCGTCCGTCACATGCGCTTGATGCAAAGCGAAATCAGAAGGCTTGTCTCATTGAACGACGACGAACTCTACGAGGCAGCAAAGCAGTTGAAGGTGCCTTATGAGCTGGTACGCTTTGTCCACGACAACCAAAAGCTGCCCGTCGTGAACTTTGCAGCCGGAGGTGTGGCTACCCCAGCCGATGCTGCCCTGATGATGCAGCTCGGGGCAGAAGGCGTGTTCGTAGGCAGCGGCATCTTCAAGAGCGGCAATCCCGAGAAGCGGGCACAAGCCATCGTGAAGGCCGTCACGAACTACGACAACCCTGTCGTCCTTGCTCAGCTCAGCGAAGACCTTGGCGAAGCAATGGTCGGCATCAACGAGAGTGAGATACAATTGCTGATGGCGGAACGAGGGAAATGAAGATTGCTATACTTGCTCTGCAAGGAGCTTTTGCTGAGCACGAACAGATGTTCAAACAACTTGGGGCAGAGACTACGCTCATCCGAAACTTGGCAGATTGGAGTAGCTTCATGTCTTCCCCCTTTGGGGGGATGAGAGGGGCGGCTATTCCTGGTGGCGAAAGCACAGCTATGATGCGGATTATGAAGGATGAATGTCTGTTCGAACCTATCCGGCAGGCCATTCTCGACGGGCTTCCTGTGCTCGGAACATGTGCCGGCCTCATTATGCTCGACCGCTATCACCTCGATGTGATGGACATTCTTGCCAAGCGGAATGCTTACGGCAGACAGTTGGGAAGCTTCAATACAGAGGAAGAGTTCAAGGGCATCGGCAAAGTGCCCATGACCTTCATCCGCGCTCCCTACATCGAGGAGGCTGGTCCGGAGGTGGAAATCCTTGCCCGCGTCGAAGGTAAAGCCGTGGCAGCCCGACAAGAGAACATGCTCGTCACAGCCTTCCACCCAGAGCTGACCAGCGACACCCGCATCCATGAGCTGTTCCTCTCGATGGTCGCGAATGGTTCCCCCGCCGGTTAACCCGTGCCAGTCATCAGACCAGCACCTCCCTGTGTCCATGTTCTATATTGTTTTATGATAATCCGCAAAAAGACCCTATCGAAAGAAGTACGTGTACTTGTCTCCATAAGTACGTGTACTTATTGCCGGAAGTACGTGTACTTATCCCCATAAGTACGTGTACTTATTTTATCCCTTCCTCGGAGAGGGGAGCAAGGGATGCTTTTGCGGATTATCATTTATTATTTTTTATTGCTGTCCGGTAAAAGTTTTTCATCATTGTCTGCCCCCTCGATAATATCAGCACTTAGAGCAAGATGAGATTGCTTGGGGCTTGGAAATGCCATGATGGGCAAAAAAGCCTGTAGGGCTTTACTTTTAGAAACCGGGGGCGAAGCCCTCGGAGTCAGCGTGTAACTTGCTCCCTGCTGCCTGGAGGGCAGTACCATGAGACGCTGGGGTACTGCCTTCCAGGCAGGAGCGGGTGAGGGGGGAGCGATATGTCTTGTCCGAGGGCTTCGCCCCCGGTTCTTCCCTTCGGTCAGGCGGCAAAGCCGGAGTCCATCAAAGTGAAGCCTTTCAGGCTTAAGATGAAAGCTGACTTTACTAAGTAGTAAAGCAGTCAGCAGATTTCCCCGGACAGCAAAAATTATTTTTGTGGTGCTTTGTTTGGCTATATCCATAATAATTCCTACCTTTGCAGGTGAGATGATGAAGAAACTGCTAATAATCACTAGCCTCAATAAGAAAACAACTATGAAACTGGTGCGGACATTTATTGCCATTGCTATGTTAAGTCTGTCATTTGCTGCACAAGCTCAGGACAATCAGAGACCGAAAGAGATTCAACTGACTAACGAAGAGCGAGCACTGGTAAAGGGCAGCGCAGACTTCTCCTTCCGACTCTTCAAGGAGACACGCAGCGACATCAACCAAGTCATATCGCCCCTAAGCATCACCTACGCCTTGGGAATGCTCAACAACGGGGCAGCAGGCGTGACACGGGAGGAAATCTGTCAGACCCTTGGCTTTGGCGAAACAGGAGCCGACGGCATCAACGCCTTCTGCCGCAAGATGCTCACCGAACTGCCGGCACTCGATGAGCAGACGAATGTGATGCTCTCCAATGCCATCTTCCTCAATCAGCCACGCTACTTCCTGCCCGACTTCCTGGACATAGCACACACCTACTACGATGCCGAGACGCAGACACGCGACTTCTGGGATGGGGAGACAATGGACGTCATCAACCAGTGGGCCAGCGAACATACGTTGGGCATGATTGATCAGGTGTTAGACGTAAATACGTTTGACCCCGAAGCCGCCAGCTATCTGCTCAATGCCGTCTATTTCAAAGGTGTATGGACGCTGAAGTTTGACAAGAATGAAACGAAGGACGAGGTGTTCAATGGCAAGGGAACCGTGCCGATGATGCACAAGAAAGACTACTTCCCATATACAGAAAACGACGACTATCAAGCCCTTGTACTCCCTTACGGCAACGAATCATACCGCATGACGGTACTGCTTCCACGCGAAGGCAAGAGCATCGACAATGTGCTTGCCACGCTCAACGCCGACACTTGGCTATATGACCTGCAATGGCTTAGGACGGCGGCAGATGTCGATGTGAAGCTGCCTCGCATGGACATCTCCACAAACCAAGACCTCGTCGAGACTATGGCGGCACTGGGTATGCCATCGGCCTTCAACCCGATGACTGCCGACATCCCCAACTATTGCAACGTGCCGCAATTCATCAGCAAGATGTTCCAGGTAGCTAAAATCAAGATGGACGAGGAGGGAACAGAAGCCGCTGCCGTGACTGTCATTGAAACATCTGATTCCACCATCCCAGACCCCAATTCCTACGAGTTCCATGCCGACCGCCCCTTCCTCTACATCATCAGCGAGCAAAGCACAGGTGCCATCCTCTTCATCGGACAGTACATGGGCGAGAACACAACTGGCATAGAGCAGTTAGTCGATAGTTCAAAAGAGTCTGTAGGAAGTCCCATCCACAATCTCTCCGGCCAGCGCTTGAGCAAGATGCAAAAGGGCATCAATATCGTGGGAGACCGAAAGATATTGCTTAGATAACACACTTCAGGCAGCCTGAAACCAATACTCGTTTGCTCCTTTTCGAGTAGAAAGCCTTTCGAAGGAAAGGAACTCCTGCTGATGGGGGCTGCTTAGTAATGTACTTGTGATGAAAGGAAACGGCCTTGTTACTTGTAAAGGCCGAGTTTTGCGTGCAAAGGACGATGGTCGGAGAACGTTTCTTCCCCTACCCAAGTGCGATAGAAGGAAAGCGCCGCATCGGGCGTTGGCATGAAGAGAGCCACGTGGTCGATGCAGATGTTGGGTTTGTCGGCAGGGAAGGTCTTGTCGTAAGGCGGGTTAAGGAAGAGGAAATGCTTCTGCATCTCCTTGTAGAAAGGCATTCCAGGCTCGTCGTTCAGGTCGCCCATCAGGATGAAAGGCTTCGCGGATGCTTTAGCACCACGGGACGTCCACTTGCTTGCCTCTTCAAGAATAAGAGGTATGCTTGCCATGCGGTCCTCGTCCGTAAGGCTGAGGTGCGTGCAAGCCACGACATAATGTTTGAACTCAGCCACCAAGAGCATTCGCGGCTCTTCACGACCGGGCAGAGGGATGCGATGCACGCTCAACGGCTTCTTCTTGCTGAGGATGCCGATGCCGTACTTGCCTCCCTGGAACTTGATGGCAGGGGCAAAGGTGCTGAACATCTTAGCCTCGCGTCCTATCTCTTCAAGAGAGTAGAGTCCGCCGTTGCGCTTCGTTACGCTGTCCACCTCCTGTATGGCAGCCACATCGGCATGTGCCTTGCGCAAGATACGCGCTTGCCTCGCATGGTCTATCTTACCATCGAGACCCGCTCCGTGCTGTATGTTATAAGATGTAAGGCGCACGGTCCGCACCTTTTTGGCTTGCAGAGAAGTAGAGAAGGCTGCACTCCAAAAAGCAATAAACAAGTATAGAACAGCCTTCTTCATCGTATCTCGATTTCTTCCTTCACGTCGATTTCCTGTCCGTCCTTGTCGTAGAACTCGTACTGAAGGAAGGCAAGCTTCTGGCTGGGGATAACCTTCACGCCAAGGCCATACCGGAACTGCCACTTGCGCCGCAGGCTGAAGAGGCCCTGGTTCAAGTAGGCGGCCACATAGGGGTGCACGTGAAGCGTGAAGCGCTTGATGCCGAGCCTGTAGTAGAGGAACTTTATCTTGCCCTCCAAGACTTTGTGGAAGAGGAAGCTGCTCTTGATTTTGCCTGTTCCCTGACAAGTGGGACAAGCCTCTTCTACAGCCACATCCATGACGGGACGCACCCTTTGACGGGTAATCTGCATGAGGCAGAATTTGCTAAGCGGCAAGATGTTGTGGCGGGCACGGTCGCGCTTCATCAGCTCGCACATGTGCTCGTAGAGCTGCTGACGGTCTTCGGCCGTCTTCATGTCGATGAAATCGACCACGATGATGCCGCCCATGTCTCGCAGGCGAAGCTGGCGTGCCAGCTCATCGGCGGCTCCGAGGTTGACTTCCAGGGCATTGGCCTCTTGGCTTTCCTTGTTACGCGTACGGTTGCCGCTATTGACATCGACCACGTGCAAGGCTTCGGTGTGCTCGATGATGAGGTAAGCTCCGTGCTTGTAGGAGACGGTGCGTCCGAAGCCGGACTTTATCTGACGGGTGACGTCGAAGTTGTCGAAGATGGGCAGCTTGCCCTTGTAGTGCTTGACGACACCAACGCGCTCGGGTGCTATGAGGTTGACGTAGTCGTGCACCTCATTGTAAACACTTTCGTCGTTGATGTAGATGTTCTCGAAGCCCGGATTGAAGAGGTCGCGTAGCATACCTACCGTGCGGCTTGTCTCTTCATAGACAAGTGTCGGCAGTTCCTTGGCTTGCTGCACCTTGCGGAGAATGCTTTCCCATCGGGCAATAAGCACCTTCATCTCGGCATCCAGTTCGCCCGTGCGCTTTCCTTCAGCAACGGTGCGGACGATGATGCCGCAGTTCTTTGGCTTGATGCTTTCGATGACTTGCTTCAGGCGTGCTCTCTCGGCGCTGCTCTTGATTTTCGTAGAGACGGAAACCTTGTCGCCAAATGGCGTGAAGACAAGGAAACGTCCCGGGAAGGAGAGGTCGCAGGTCAGTCGAGGTCCTTTTGTGCTGATGGGTTCCTTGACAATCTGCACCAGCACCTCCTGTCCTTGCTGCAGGTAAGTCTGCACGCTGCCTTCCTTGGGCAACTCAGGCTGTATGGAAGCCTTCTCGAAGGAATAGAGGTTCTTGCGGTCGCTTTGGACCTGCTTGAGGTACTTGGCGTAGGAAGCGAACTGTGTGCCGAGGTCGAGGTAATGCAGGAAGGCATCGCGCTCGTGGCCGACGTTGACGAAGCTGGCATTGAGGCCGGGCATGAGCTTCCTGACTTTCGCCAGGTACACGTTGCCCACGGAGTAGGAAACGCTCTGTTCCTCCTCCTGATACTCCGCCAGGCGCTTGTCCTCGGTCAGCGCTATGGAGATCTTCTTCGGCTGTACGTCAATGTACAGTTCGCTTGTTACGTCCATTCCTCCTTCGAAAAGATGAAAAATTGAAAAGGTGAAAAGGTTAAAACGCTAAGTTGAAAAGGTCAGACCCTTTCACTTTTTCACCTTTTCACCTTTTCACCTCTTAACTTTTCCTCTGAGAAGTACGTTACTTGCTCTTATGTCTGTTCTTTCTCAGTCTCTTCTTACGCTTGTGCGTTGACATCTTGTGTCTCTTATGCTTCTTTCCGTTTGGCATAATTTTGGGTATTTATGGTTAGTACTAATTATGTAATTACACATTTTCGGACTGCAAAGGTACAATAAAAAGTGAAAAGAGAAAAGTGAAAAGAGAAAAATTATTCTCTTATTGTTGAAAAAAGTAATCCTTTAGCTCGTTTCAAGCAAAAAAGCAGTACTTTTGTACCATGACATCTACATTTCCCCATCTTTTGGAGCATTGGTACGACGCTCATGGACGTGATTTGCCATGGCGCAGGACAAGCGACCCTTACCTCATCATGCTGTCTGAGTTTATCCTTCAGCAGACGCAGGTC
>OMSJ01000063.1 GCA_900313705.1 uncultured Prevotellaceae bacterium | reverse complement strand
ATGGCAAAAGATATTAAATTCAACATTGATGCCCGCGAGCAGATGAAGCAGGGCGTTGACCAGTTGGCAAATGCAGTTAAGGTGACACTCGGTCCTAAGGGCCGCAACGTCATCCTCGAGAAGAAGTTTGGCGCTCCCCAGATTACAAAGGACGGCGTCACAGTGGCAAAGGAAGTGGAGCTCGCTGACCCCTTCCAGAACGCAGGCGCACAGCTCGTGAAGAGCGTTGCCAGCAAGACTGGCGATGACGCAGGCGACGGCACAACGACTGCTACCGTACTGGCTCAGGCCATCGTACGCGAGGGCTTGAAGAACGTCACCGCCGGTGCCAACCCCATGGACCTGAAGCGCGGCATCGACAAGGCTGTCGCTAAGGTCGTCGAGAGCATCAAGGGCATGAGCGAACAGGTTGGCGACAACTACGACAAGATAGAGCAAGTGGCTACCGTCAGCGCCAACAACGACCCCGAAATCGGTAAGCTGCTGGCCGACGCCATGAAGAAGGTCAGCAAGGACGGCGTCATCACCATCGAAGAGGCAAAAGGCCGCGACACCACCATCGGTGTAGTCGAGGGTATGCAGTTCGACCGTGGCTACCTCAGCGCATACTTCGTCACCAACACGGAGAAGATGGAGTGCGAGATGGAGAACCCCTACATCCTCATCTACGACAAGAAGATATCGAACCTGAAGGACTTCCTGCCCATTCTGGAACCCGCAGTACAGACAGGCCGTCCGCTGCTCGTCATCGCTGAAGACGTCGATAGCGAAGCCCTGACGACACTCGTCGTGAACCGTCTGCGCGGACAGCTCAAGATCTGCGCCGTGAAGGCTCCCGGCTTCGGAGACCGCAGAAAGGCAATGCTCGAGGACATCGCCATCCTGACAGGCGGCGTAGTCATCAGCGAAGAGAAAGGCTTGAAGCTCGAACAGGCTACCATCGAGATGCTCGGCTCTGCCGACAAGGTGACCATCAGCAAGGACAATACAACCATCGTCAGCGGTCACGGTCAGACTGAGCTCATCAAGGACCGCGTCAACCAGATCAAGAACGAGATAGAGAACACTACCTCCAGCTACGACAAGGAGAAGCTCCAGGAGCGTCTGGCAAAGCTCAGCGGCGGTGTGGCAGTGCTCTATGTAGGTGCTCCCAGCGAGACAGAGATGAAGGAGAAGAAGGACCGCGTAGATGATGCTCTGTGCGCTACACGTGCAGCCATCGAAGAAGGCATTATCCCCGGTGGCGGTGTAGCTTACATCCGCGCCATCAAGGCTCTGGAAGGTCTGCAGGGCGAGAACGCCGACGAGACGACAGGCATCCGCATCGTAGAGCGTGCCATCGAGGAGCCCCTGCGCCAGATTGTAGAGAACGCAGGTCTGGAGGGCAGCGTCGTCGTCAACACCGTCAAGGGCGAGAAGGGCGACTATGGCTACAATGCCCGTGCCGACCGCTACGAAGACCTTCGCGCTGCAGGCATCATCGACCCCGCAAAGGTGGCACGTGTGGCACTGGAGAACGCTGCCAGCATCGCAGGCATGTTCCTCACCACCGAGTGCGTCATCTGCGAGGCTAAGGAAGACAAGCCCGAAATGCCGATGGGCGGTGCCCCAGGCATGGGTGGCATGATGTAATCAGAGCCTCAACCCTGCCCTCCCCTAAAGAGAGGGATATAATAAAAGCCGCTTCATCCATTCAGACGAAGCGGCTTTATTTTATTATCAATTATTGCTGTCCGGTGAAAATCAAGAGCAACTCTACTTATGCGCCTATAATTCGGCTTTCTTGACAAATGCAGCTCATGAGGGCTTACTCTAAAGTCCCGAAGGGACGAGAGATCACAGACGGGGGTGTTAACCCCCGGTAATGTTGCAACGACATGAAAAGTCCCGAAGGGACGACAGAGTTTTGAATATGCTGTTTACAAAGCAATTGGACGTTCTGTCGCCCCTTTGGGGCTTTCGTTTTGTTGATGTTCCTGTACCGGGGGTTAGCACCCCCGTCTGTATTCTATCGCGCCTTCGGCGCTTTTCCCCGGACAGCAATAATTACAAAATCACCGCTCTACGGAGATAAGAATCCACCACGAAGACCACTTTCTACTCGGATGGCACTGACTAAACCACAGATTCAGCAGATTATGCAGATTATGCAGATTAAACAGATTAAGCAGATGTCTTGGTGTGTGTTATCTTCTCTGGCGGCGGGCACTGACACGAGGTGAAGCAGGAGCCTCGCTCTTCTCCTTCCTGCCACTGCTCTTGGCAGCAGGAGCGCTGCTCTTGTCTGCACTGTCGCTGCCACTGTTGGCTGTGTCCTTGGTCTTGGCCCTTGCATTCTTGCGGCCAAATAGCAGACCCTTCGACTTCTCTCCTTCCACTGCCATCTCAGCGTCGAGACTGTCCTTCTTTGTCGTGTCGGCAAGGAAGCCGTTGCCCCAGACGTTCTTCTCGAAGTCGGCTATCTGCTTCTCTATGCGAGTCTGCTCAGCCACCATGTCGCTGTCGGTCTCGCAGTAGTTGGCAAGCACCTTGCCCTGCATGTTGTTGGTCTTGTATATCTTGCCTTCGTAGCGGTTCATGGCAAAGAAGTCGTCGGCTGTCATGTTGGTGACGTTGTTCAGGTTGCTGGGCATCATGGGAAGCTTGGCAAGCCAAGGAGCGACATCGTCATACCTTATCCAGAAGAGGGGATATGACGTAGCTTCGGTGCTGAACTCGTCGGCTCCACGCATGAGGATGGGGCAAAGGGCTGTCACCTTGGTCTTGAAGATGCCTGTGCGCTGGTCCATGTAGATGCTCTCCTTGATGTAGTAGCGCGTCGCTTCGGCACTTGGCACGTCGCTGTCGGCAACGGTCAGCTTGCCGCCGTCCTCCTCGTAGTAGATGCCGTAGCGCTCCAGCATATCCTTCACTGCGAGCTTGTCCTTCTCGTCGAACGACTCGTTGCCGTCGAGCTTATAGGTATAGGCTGTGACACGGCCCGTGAGGACGAGGCGGAACAGGTAGGTGAAGAGGTTCACCTGCTTGCCCATTGGCTCCACGGGATAGTACATCGGTGCATTCTTGTCCTTGGTCAGGTCGAGCTGACGATAGATGTCACGCTTCCACACGACATCGTCCGGCATGGCCGCCGTAGTGGGGAACATGAGGGAAGCACGATCTGAAGCCGAGGACTTGGCCTTGGCAGGCTGCTCGGGAGCCGCCGTGGAGGTGGGGACACGACGCTTGGCCGGCTGTGCCTGTGCAGCACTTGCCATGATGAGCGTGACCGAGATGATAGAAAGTATGCGTTTCATAGCTTTTGTGTTTCTATGTTTCGTTATGACGTTATTTCGTTATGACGTTATCGCGCCATGTATCTTATTTGATGATGACCTCCATGACGCCATTGAGCGTACGCTCTATGCCGTCAGGTCCTGTGGCATGTATGTCTCTGATGAAGAGATGTTTGTTACGAGCCAGTCCTCGCATCTGAGCCTTTTGCTGGTCAGAGAAGTTGGCACCGTTGCTCTTGTAGGGTACAGCGTTACCCATTGCATCGAAGAGGAGCATCTCGAAGCTGTTGACGCGGAAGGCGATATTGAGCAAGCCATCGTCGATAGCAGCACCGATGCCCTCTGTGCTCATAAGTATTTGCTTCGAAAGGCCACCGCCCGTGAAGTGGTTCTCGCCACCGTCTGCGGTATAGGCTATGAAGGCAGTCGGGTCGGGCAACTTGCGGACACGGAACGTGAACTTGCCCATCTCCTGCATACGGCCTTCGCTCTCTGCAGAAACAGTAATGACGGCTTCGGTGCCTGGCGTTGAGGGACGCGCAATGTATTTGCCCTCGCCTTTCTGCTCGAAGCTGCCGCCCGTCATGCTGACGCGCAGCTTGCTGCTCGGGATGCCAGGCACGGAGACGCTCATCGGGTTGTCGTAGCCTGCGTAGAGCACATTCATGATGTCTGCGCTGACTGTCGCACTCGGAGCCACGACGCTGTACTTCTGCGTGAAGTCGCGACGCACCTTTTCGCCTGAGCCGTTCAGCATCTCGATGTAGCCGCTGAAGGTGAAGTCGCCTGTCTTCGTGCACACCGTCTCGTAGTAGCCCTTGTCGCTCTGTATCTGCTTGCCGCCAATGTAGATGGTCGGGCGGCGTGTCGTATCGACGGCAGCCATGATGATTTGGGCACTGAAACGTCCGCCTTGCACCACGGTCTGGGCGTTAGGGATGACGTAGGCATTAAGCTGGTTCACACGGATGTCCTTGACATCGACATTGCTGATGAGGTTGTGAAGCACCTCGCCCTCGGCTGTGCGCACATCATTCTGCAACTTGGTAAGCAACGTTACGGCTGCAGCTGTAGGCATGTTCTCGAAGGCATATTCCTGCCAGTTCTTGCCAAGGACTTTTGCCTTGGTTGGCACTTCGGTGGCAAGATTGCTGCTGATAATCTCTCGTTTCTCCTTGTCCGTCACCATCTTCACGATGCGTTCGCGATAGCTGTTGACGGCATTGAAGAGTTCCTTGCCGCGTCCCGTGCCAGGGGCAAGCATTACCTGCGTGCTGGCTTCCAGGTCTTCGCGGTTCTTTATGTTGTTGATGTCGGCATCCTTGCCGTCGCTCTTCCTGACGATGGCTTCCTTGAGTTCCTCTGCCAAGTTATAGAGAGAGTCGCTCATGCCACGCACATACTGTGCCTTCTCGTACCATTGCTTCACCTTCGCAGGGTTGTTCTTCATCTGCTGGTCGAAGGTGCTGTAGATGCCCATGTTGGATTTAGAGGCATTGTCGGTACTTTTCTTCAACCCGTCTGCCACAAGCGAGAAACCTTCGAGTACGTCTGTTGACACGTTGAGTGCCAGCATGGCCAGGAGGACCAGGTACATCAGGTTGATCATCTTCTGACGTGGGGATATCCTTTTCTTCTTTATAGGCATTGCTTTCTGAATGATCGGATTACTCTGAATACTCTGAATAACTCGGAGTCTTTTACTTCTCGCTTGCTGCTGTGCCTGGCACGCTGCCCATGTTGATGGTGAGGGCGCCTATCATGCGGGCATAGACATTGTTGAGTTCCTCTATCTGCTGAGCCATGCGGCGTGTCTGCTCGTCGATCTGCTCGATAGTGCCTACCTGCTTGCTGATGTTGCGAAGCTGAAGCTCGTAAACGGTAGCGATGCCCGTGAGCGAGCGGTTGAGGTTCTCCATCTCCTCGCTGTCCGTGGTCATGCGCTCTGCCTGCTTCCTGACGCGTGACAGCACGTCGGTGAGTTCGGTGAGCTCTTCGGCATAGTTCTTGACAGCCTCTTCGATGGCAGCAGGGTCGGTCGCCTTGATTTGGTTGGCATCGACGGTAGGTCCGCCGTTCTGTATCTGTTCCAGAGCAAGCTGTGCCTGTGCTGCTGCCTGACCAGCGGCAGCAAGGTTGGCTGCTGCAGCGCTGAGGCCAGTGCCTGCGGCAAGAGCATCGGGGTCTATCGGGCCGCCAACTGCACCGCCACCTATCACAGCAGGTCCTCCTCCGCCAATGACGATGGGGCCTTCAGGCACCTCAGCACCTTCGGGCAGCGGCGAACCGCCTGCCACGACGATTTGCTGGCCGCTCAAAGCAGCGCCTTCGCCTTCTGTACGGGGAGTCTTCTCGTAAGTCTTCTCAAAGCCTGAAATAAAGAAGACGAGCACCTCGGTCAGCATACTGACAAACAGTATCTCGTTGGCTCCGGGGATGTGCGTCAGCTTGAACAGCGCACCTAAAACCACGACTGCAGCACCCCAGCTGTAGGCGTAATTCATAAATACTTGGCCGGATGGGGAGTCCATCCACTTCTGCAATTTAGCTATAGGATTCATGTCTCTTGTATCTTTTCTTTGGTTGTTATGCTTATGTTGAATTAGCGACGTGTCTTACGTGTGCTGAGGGTCTGCCCTGACGATGATGACTTTGAGCTCTTGCCGCCCTTGGCTGAGCCGCCAGCAACCTTGTTGGTGCCTGCTTTGTCGTTGACCATGGTGCGGACACAGCGGAAGCCGACGAAGCAGCGGGGCTGGTTCTGGTATTCGTAGGAACGCCAGGCGCTGCGTATCATGCTTTCGGGGTCTTTCCACGAGCCGCCGCGGACGGACTTCTTCTTCAGGCGGTAGGGGTCTTCCTTTGCTGCGTTGTAGGAGAGTTCGGGGTTCATGTCGGCCATGCTCTCCACGCCTGCTTCGGTATAAACGGTGCTTGTCCACTCTGCCACGTTGCCGGCCATGTCGTAGAGGCCGTTGCTGTTGGCGCTGAAGATGCCGCACTTGCTGGTGATGAGCGAGCCGTCCTTCGTGTAGTTACCACGGTCGGGCTTGAAGTTGGCATAGAAGCATCCTTTGTCGCTCTTGACATCTAAGCTTTCCCATGGGAAGGGGTTGCCTTCCTTGCCACGTGCAGCAAACTCCCACTCCACTTCGCTCGGCAGGCGGTAGCGCTGTACCTGCTTGGCATAGCCGCCCAGTCCCTTCATCAGGAAGTTTGTGCGCCAGGCACAGAAAGCGTTAGCCTGTTCCCATGTGACGCCCACTACGGGATAGTCATCGAAGGCGGGGTTGGAGAAGTAGAGCTTCATGTAGCGCTCGTTGTTGGCGTTCTGGAAGTCGTTGACCCAGCAGGTCGTGTCGGGATATATATTAACAATGTATGTGTTGAGGAAGTCCCAGGGACCTGACAGGGGACGTGTGATGGTCTGGCGGACGATCTTGCCGTCGTCGTCAATCCATGCTGTGTCCTTGCTGATGATGACCTGCTCGTTGCTGATGCCGTGGTCTGTATTGAGGTCACGCTCCTCGGGGTTGAGACGGTACTTACGTTGTGCTGCGGTCACGTAGTCATAGACTTCGTAGCGATAGTTCATTTGACTTGCGTCGAGCATCTTTGTTCCGTCGATGGGATGGATGATATAGACGCTTTGGATGGCACGGTCCTCGTCCTCGTTAGCTTTGCGCCAGGGGATGCTTTTGCTCCAGTCGAGGTGAGGCGTGATGGGGTTTCCCTCCTTGTCTTCCTCTATCTTATACGTCTCGTCGCCGCCGTATGCGGGGTCTGCGAGTCGCTCTCGGATGATGCTGTCGCGCACCCAGTTGACGAACTGGCGGTACTTGGCGTTGCTTATCTCATGCTGGTCCATCCAGAAGCCATCGACGCTGATGTCGCGCAAAGGGAACTCTGTGCCCCATAGCGTATCGTTCTTCTCGAGACCGATTTTGAGTGAGCCTTTGTGAATGGGAACCATGCCGAAGGGTGTGGGTTCCGAGAAGGCGGAGCCTTTGACGCCCGTCAGTTCGCCGCCTACGGCATTAGCCGAGGAACTGGAACCCAGGCAGGAGGCCAAGGCTATGCAGCTGATGGCTGCACCTACTAAAAGCAGACTTTTTGTCTTCATAGTTGAGTATTTATAGGCTATCCTAGGTCTTCCTAGGTTTTCTTAGTTATATCTTATAGCAGTCGGACAGACTTGTGGAGGTTCTTTCCTTTTTTGTAAACGTCCAGGTCGTGCTGGTATCCGATGATTATCTCGTGTGTTCCGTTGAGTGCTCCGATGCCTCCGGTGTAGAGTTCGTAGGAGTATCCGATGTTGATGCCGTGGAAGTCGAAGCCGAGCATCAGGCCTGCGCTGATGGTGGGGCTGTACATGACGCCGCCGTAGAGCTTGTGTTTGTTGCCTTCGTACATGAGCCTTGCGTTGATGTCGCCTCGCCAGCTCTGCAGGTCGGAGCGCACCATGGCGTCCATGGCCAGTTTGTATCGCGGCTGACGGAAGGTGAGTGTGTAGCCTCCCATGACATGATATGTAGGAGAGACCTTTATTTCGTGCGTCTTGTCGTCGCCAAGTTTGACTTTCGGGCCGAGCAGATGGATGGCGCTGATGCCTGCGTACCAGAGTTTCTTGTAGGTATAGCGGAGTCCGATGTCGAGGTCGAAGGCATTGCCTTTCACTTCGTTTGAGGCGAAGGCGGGGTCTCCAGAGTCTATCAAGTCGAGGTCCGAGCCGTTGAAGCCTACCATGAGAAGTGCCGGACGGACGCCGATGCTTGCCCTGCCTCCCCAGAGCTTCTGGTGGAAGGCATATTGCAGTTGTATCTTCTTGTTCGAGAAGGCTCCGATGGCGTCGTTGAGGAAGGCAGCGCCAACGCCGTGCTTCGGTCCGATGAAGAAGAGCGGCATATCCACATTGATGACCATCGTCTTGGGTGCACCCTCGAAGCCTACCATCTGCAGGCTGTACATTCCAATGACATTCAATTTGCTGTCCAGCCCTGCCGCTGCAGGGTTGTAGTAGGACTGCAACGCCCAGGTGTTGGTAAACGCCGCGTCGAACTGTGCCCTCATCCCGAGGGACACGATGAGCATACCTATCCAGAGCAGTCTTTTCATCCTACATATAATAACGATGAGGAGTGCTGGTTTATTGTGTCTGCGGACACATAATTTTCAGCTAACATACAATTTCTCTGCTGGCACAACAGGGAAAGGTGACAAACACGACAGGGCTAAATGGTCAATTAGGCACACCTAATTTGCAAATTAGGTACACCTAGTTTGCCAACTAGACACGCCTAGTTTGCCTTCGCGACACGCTGTGCTGACCACCTCCCTCTGTATCCTTTATGGCTTACGGAAGTCCTCCCAACCATCGATGTCTTCCAGGTAAGTCCCGTTCTTCTTGGGCGCTACCTTTTCATATTCTTCCTTGCTGACCTTGACCGTCGCTGTGTCACGACGCAAGGCGTATTCCGTGCCCGTGGAGACCATTTCGTTATTCTGGATGGAGAAGGTCTCGTGGGCTTCTCCTGCTGCTACGACCTTGCCTTTATCCAACTTGATGAACTCGGAGAAGAAGGAGCCGTCGCGGTTGCTGCCGCTACGCATGATGTAGCCGTCCGGCGTTACGCCGAGCCCAAGCCGTGGGTGATCGACGAAGGTGATGAGCTGCAAGGAATCCTTGGCATAGGTAAAAATAGCTGCGCAAGGTGCTTCGCCGCGCAGGAGAATCTCGGGTGTCTCGTCACCATCCAGGTCGGTCGAGATGAACAAGGTGAGAGGGGTCTGACTGTAGTCGAGCATCTTGCCCTTCTTGCCTTCGATTCTGCCAATCTGTTTCCACGCAGCATAGATTTTCTCCTTTGTGCAAGGCAGCGGCACTTTGCTGAGTTCTACCATTTCCAGCCCTTCCTCGGTCTGGATGATTGCTCCCGTCTCTGCGTCATTCTTCTCGGCATCTTGCGTCTGCGAAGAGCCGCAACCTGTCGGCAGAAAAGCCGCCGATGCCAAAACAATAGTGGAAAGTATCTTTCTCATGTCTGTTTAGTTGTATTTTCTTCTCTTTGAAAGACAAAGTTACAACTTCTTTTGTTTCCTGCCAAGAAATATGATTAATTTTTCGCAACACAGCCCTTTTGTATAATAAAATATGTATAAAAGGCTTCCAGTTTCGGCATTTTTAGCTATCTTTGCAGCCAAATTAACTCAAACATATAAATTAAGGTATAAGAAATGGCACAACAAGAAGATGTTTTCAAGAAAATCGTGTCGCACTGCAAGGAGTACGGCTTCGTTTTCCCCTCAAGTGATATTTACGACGGCCTGGGCGCCGTCTATGACTACGGTCAGAACGGCGTAGAGCTGAAGAACAACATCAAGCAGTACTGGTGGCAGAGCATGGTGCTGCTCCACGAGAACATCGTGGGCATCGACGCCGCCATCTTCATGCACCCCACAACGTGGAAGGCCAGCGGACACGTGGACGCCTTCAACGACCCTCTCATTGACAACCGCGACTCAAAGAAGCGCTATCGTGCCGACGTGCTCATCGAAGAGCAGTTGGCAAAGTATGAGGACAAGATACAGAAGGAGATCGAGAAGGCACAGAAGCGCTTCGGCGATGCCTTCGACGAAGCACAGTTCCGCGCCACCAACCAGCGCGTGCTGGAGAACCAGGAGAAGTACGACGCCCTGCACAAGCGCTATCAGGAGGTGATGAACGCAGAAGGCGGCATCGACCTCGAAGGCATGAAGCAGATTATCCTCGACGAGGGAATCGTCTGCCCAATCAGCGGCACACGTAACTGGACGGACGTGCGTCAGTTCAACCTCATGTTCAAGACCGAGATGGGCAGCACAGCCGACGGCGCATCGACCATCTATCTGCGTCCCGAGACGGCACAGGGCATCTTCGTCAACTACCTCAACGTGCAGAAGACGGGCCGCATGAAGCTCCCCTTCGGCATCGCGCAGATAGGCAAGGCCTTCCGCAACGAGATTGTAGCACGCCAGTTCATCTTCCGTATGCGCGAGTTCGAACAGATGGAGATGCAGTTCTTCATCCAGCCCGGCACAGAGCTCGACTGGTTCGCCAAGTGGAAGGAGACGCGCATGAAGTGGCATCAGAACCTCGGCTTCGGCGCTGAGAACTACCGCTTCCACGACCACGACAAGCTGGCTCACTACGCCAACGCTGCCACCGACATCGAGTTCCGTATGCCGTTTGGCTTCAAGGAGGTGGAAGGCATCCACAGCCGCACGAACTTCGATCTCTCGCAGCACGCCAAGTACAGCGGCAAGAAGATTGAGTACTTCGACCCCGACCGCAACGAGAGCTACACGCCGTACGTCATCGAGACCTCCATCGGAGTGGACCGCATGTTCCTCTCCATCATGTGCCACAGCTTCGAGGAGCAGCAACTGCCCGACGGCCAGACACGCACCGTGCTCCACCTGCCCGCAGCCCTCGCTCCCGTCAAGCTCGCCGTCTTCCCCCTCACGAAGAAGGACGGAATGCCCGAGAAGGCACAGGAAATCATCAACGAGCTGCGCTTCCACTTCAACTGCAAGTACGAGGAGAAGGACCAGATAGGCAAGCGCTACCGCCGCATGGATGCCATCGGCTGTCCCTACTGCGTCACCGTCGATCAGCAGACGCTCGAGGACAATACCGTCACCCTCCGCGACCGCGACACGATGGAGCAGAAGCGCGTGCTCATCAGCGAACTGCGCAGCATCATCGAGGACAAGGTCAGCATCACCTCTCTCCTCAAGAAACTGCTCTAACTGGGCAGAGAACCTTGAACCATGAACTATGAACCGTAAACTGAAGAGTTTTTCCGTCCTTTTGCTGTCTCTGCTGATGCTTGCTTCATGCAAGGACAGCGACAGCACTCCGGATCCCCGCCACGACTGGCAGTCGCGTAATGCACAGTGGTTTACCGAGGTGTATGATGCTGCCAAAGCTTCCATCGCACAAGCCAAGGCGCAGTATCCCAACGGCGACGACTGGGAGCAGCACTGCGACTGGCGCCTCTACAAGACGTTGCTCAAGAGTCAGGACGTAGGAGGAGTTTCTACAGACTACATCGTCTGCAAGATAAACCAGCAGGGCAAAGACGTCAAAAAGCCTGGTGACGAGGACTTGTGGAGCGCTGCCTATACCGACAGCGTCCGCCTCTATTACCGTGCCTGGATTATGGACGAGAACTATCCGGAGAGCAAGACGAACATGACCGTCTTCAGCCAAAGCTACTACGGCGACTTCGACGAGACGAAGGTAGCTCCCATAGCGATGCCCGTCATCAGTACCGTGGAAGGCTTTATGACTGCCCTGCAGTATATGGTCAAAGGCGACGACTGGGATGTCTATATTCCCCAGCAACTCGCCTACAAAGAGAATGCCTCGGACTACGTCCCTGCCTACAGCACCCTACTCTACCGCATTCGCATAGAGAGTATCCACAAGAGCGGTACAGGCTTGTCCGAGTGGAGGTAAGCTCATTTACCATTTAACCATTTAGCCATTTACCATTTATTACTACCCTGCGCAACAACAGCCACGGGTAAACAGAATATGGTAAATGGCTAAATGGTTAAATAGTAAATGCGCGATGGCAAATCACCTGATGTTGCCGCGAATCTTTGTCAGGTAGGCATTGAGCGCCTCTTCGTCGCGGTTGTCGATAATCTGTATCAGTTCCTTCAGCTCGGAGCGTATGCCTTCGACGTGTGCCTTTGTGCGCGGGTTGAAGAGTATCTCGCGCAGCAGCGTATCGTCTTCGCTCA
>OMSJ01000010.1 GCA_900313705.1 uncultured Prevotellaceae bacterium | reverse complement strand
TGTTACTGGTAAGAACTATGTAGGCGGTATTGTTGGTGGTTCCAACGGAAGTGCTGACGGCAAGAAACTCAGCATCATCAACTGCGGTAATGAAGCTACAATCACTGCTGCCGAGGCTAATGGCGCAGGTATCATCGGTGTGAATATGAGCGGAGCTGCTCATTTCTTCATCTCTAACTGTTACAACGTCGGCAATGTTACCTCCGCCAGAGAGTCAGGTGCCATCACCGGTTGGACAGGTGGTGACAAGTCAACCATCGAGAACACCTATAACATCGGTGTTGTCAAGAATGGCAATGACATTAGTACTGACTTTGTACGCGGTGGCGGCAACCTCGTCAATACATACAATCTCTCCACCAACGAAACAGAGGTAACAAGTGGCGAACTCTGCTACAAGCTGGGTGCAGCTTTCGGTCAACTCATTGGTACAGACAATTATCCCATATTTGGTAGCGCACCTGTTAACTATGTAGGCGAAGCTGGCTATGCAACCCTCTATGACACCACTACTGGCTATACCTTGAATGGCGATGTTAAGGCTTACGTTGCTAACCTCAAGGAGACTTGGCTCGAACTCACCGAGATTGAGAACGTTCCTGTTAGCACTCCAGTTATCCTGAAGGGTGGCTACTACAACAAGACTGCTGCTGACCTGGCTGCTATCAATGTTGCCAACGACCTCAAGGGCACAGACACTGCTACCGAAGCTGACGACACAATGTACATCCTTGCTAAGCCTGAAGGCGAAGAAGTTGGCTTCTACAAGGCTACCGGCACTATCCTCGCTGGCAAGGCTTACTTCCAGAGTAACGCTGGCGTGAAGGCCTTCTTCTTCGATGGCGACGATGCAACTGGCATTGAGAATCTGAATAATCAGAATACTCTGAATACTCCGATTTACAACCTCGCTGGTCAGCGCGTAAACAAGATGCAGAAGGGCATCAACATCGTGAACGGCAAGAAAGTTCTCTTCTAACTCGTCAATAATAAACTTGAAACTCTAAATACAAACATCTATGAAGAAGATTTATTTGATTCCTGCATTGCAGGTGGAAGAAGCTCAAGCAGCTCAGATGCTGGCAGAGAGCCTGCCAATTAGCGATGACACAGTTAGCGGCGAAAAGGCGCTGACAAAGGAAGATGACTCCTGGGACGCTTGGGACGAAGAATAAAAAGTCCTCACCCACTCCCCTTCGCTGAAGGAGAGAGGAATCACAACGAAATCCCCGAGGTGCACCGCGCACCTCGGGGATTTATTTGTGCCAAATCCTAACCCAAGAGAGAAGACATAAGTCTTGCTGAAACACAAGAAATAAAGGAATTTGTTGCCCGCGAATTGTGAATTGTGAATTAAATGTCGTACCTTTGCACTACCATTTGCAAAATGGCGAACATCAAACATCAATATACTAAATGACTTCATGTTCAGTGAAGAACTAAAGAATATCAGTTGGGAGGAGACAACGGAGCGCATTGCAGGGATGACGGAGACCGACGTGCGGCGGGCCCTAAGCAAGAGCCACCTCAACGTCAGCGACTTCATGGCCCTCATCTCCCCCGCTGCTGAGCCGTACCTCGAGACGATGGCACGGCTCTCACGACACTATACAGAGGAACGCTTCGGACGCACCATGTCGATGTTCATCCCCCTCTATATCACCAATGCCTGCACGAACTCGTGCGTCTATTGCGGCTTCCACCGAGAGAACCCCATGGCACGCACCATCCTCACACCCGAGCAGATAGAGGACGAGTACCGTGCCATAAAGAAGCTCGCACCATTCGAGAACATCCTGCTCGTCACGGGAGAGCATCCTGCCAAGGCCGGCGTACCGTATCTTGCGAAAGCCATCGACATCGCGAAGCGCTATTTCTCGAACATCAAGATAGAGGTCATGCCCTTAGAAGCCGAAGAGTACAAGGAACTGACAAAGCATGGGCTCAATGGCGTCATTTGCTTCCAGGAGACCTACCACAAGGACAACTACCAGCTCTATCATCCCCGAGGCATGAAGTCGCGCTTCGAGTGGCGATGCGACGGCTTCGACCGTATGGGGCAGGCGGGTGTGCACTCCATCGGCATGGGCGTACTCATTGGACTGGAAAAGGAGTGGCGCACGGACGTCACCATGATGGCTCACCACCTGCGCTACCTGCAGAAGCACTACTGGCGCACGAAGTACAGCATCAACTTCCCCCGAATGCGACCTGCACAGAACGAGGGCTTCCAGCCCAACTGCATCATGACGGACCGCCAGTTGGCACAGGCCACCTTTGCCATGCGCATCTTCGACCACGACGTTGACATCTCCTACTCCACCCGAGAGCCAGCCTACATCCGCGACAACATGTGTACACTCGGCGTGACGACGATGTCGGCAGAATCGAAGGTCAATCCGGGAGGCTATCACACCTATCCGCAGGCACTCGAGCAGTTCACCGTCTCCGACGAGCGGACAGCAAAGGAGATAGAGCTTCGCCTGAAGCAACTGGGACGCGAACCCGTATGGAAAGACTGGGATGCATCGTTCGACAGAATCTCATCCCTCCCCTCTCTCCCCATCATTCTCCTCACCCTGCCCGACTTCTTCGAAGGTGAGACAGACATTGTGAACAAGCTGTTTGCCGGAACACTGTCACATAGCTCAGCCACCACAATTGCCAATGGTCAACGCTCAATGGCCAATGCTCAATGGTCAATGGTCAATGGCCAATGCTCAATGGTCAATGCTCAATGGTCAATGGTCAACGGCCCTTGGCGGCTCCACTTGCGAAAGCCGGAAGCGACGGAAGAGCAACTGGCAAGGTGGATAGAAGAGATTGAGCCTCGCTTTCGCAATCGCATCGTCCTCCACGACCACCACGACCTTGCCTTGCAGTACGGGCTTGGCGGCATACACCTCAACAGGCGCAATGCAAGCCTCCCGCATAACCTCACCAAGAGCACGAAGCCAACAGGCTTCACCCTCTCACGCTCGTGCCACACAATCGAGGAGGTCAAGGCATGTCAGGATGACTTCGACTACGTCTTCCTCAGCCCCATCTTCGACAGCATCTCGAAGCAAGGCTACAAGTCAGCCTTCTCAAAGGAAGAACTGACAGCAGCTCGGGGCATCCTCTCCAAGAATGTCTTTGCCCTGGGTGGCGTAACCTTCGAAAGACTGCGAACCGTTCAAGACCTCGGCTTCCACGGCGCAGCAATAATGGGAGGCTTCTGGAAAAAAGTCTCCCTTTAAGGGAGATATAGAGGGTCTTTCAATCTTCAACCTTCAATCTTCAACCTTCAATCTTCAACCTTCAATCTTCAATATATATATATATATAATGTATAATGATAAGTGACATCATCTTCGACCTTGGGGGCGTGCTGCTCGACCTCAACATGCAGGGCATCGGGCAGGCATGTCAGCGCTTAGGCATCAATCCGGAGCTGTTCTTCGTCCGAGCAGGCGAAGACAACAGTTCAACAGTCTGTCAAGGCATCTCGGCAAGCAAGGCCATTACCGACTATCAGATAGGCACGATGACCAGCGAGAAGTTCATCTCGCTCGTGCTGAGCCATTGCAGCAAGGGCATTACCTCCGAAGACGTCGTCGAGGCTTGGAACGCCTGCATCGGCCCAATGCCTCGGCATCGGCTGGACATGGTACTGGAACTGCGCAGGAGAGGCTTCCATACACATCTGCTCTCCAACACCAACGACCTGCACTGGGAAGAGATAAAGCGTCGCTGCCTCTCCGATGACGGCTACACCTGTGACGACCTCTTCGACCACGTCTTTGTCTCGCATGAAGTGCACCTTGCCAAGCCCGACCCCGAAATATACCACCATGTGGTAAGCCACATCGGACGTCCTGCCGAACAATGTTTCTTCATAGACGACACCCTCATCAACGTAGAAGCTGCCCAGCACGAAGGACTGCAAGGCGCATGGCTCGACTTGAGAGAGAAAGAAGCCTTGACGTCAATTCTGAACAGATTCCTCCGAGACTCATAACCTATTTTCGTATCTTTGCACACATAAAGCAACATAAACCTCCAAGCCTATCCGAGCAGCTAAATACATATTCCGCATCCTCGTCGGCATAATTGCTGTCAGCTATACTGCCCTGATGCTGCTGACGTCACTACCCGCCTTCCAGAAGTGGGGAGCTGGTGTGGCATCAAACATGCTGACGGAAAAGACCGGAGGCAAAGTGAGCATCGCATCGCTGCGGCTGAACATGCTGGGACACGTCATACTGGACAGCGTGAAGCTCTACGACCAGCGTGACACCCTGATGCTCCAAGCCTCGCGCATCGCCGCAAGGGTGGACATCATGCCACTCGTGGAAAAGAAGATACGTATCTCCGGAGCACAACTGATAGGCGCGAAGGTCAAGCTTTACAAGGATGGTGAAGAGCCCTGCAACTTCCAGTTCCTGCTGGATGCCTTCTCCTCGAAGGACACCACCTCCTCCCCCCTCAACCTGGGCATCAAGGCTTTGGTAATAAGACGAGGCGACGTTTCTTTCGACCGCCTCGACAAGCCAACCACGCCTGGCAAGTTCAACCTGGGCCACCTGCACCTGACCGACATCAGCCTAACGGCACGCTTCCTGGCCAGAATGCCCGACACACTTGCCATCAACGTCCGCAAGCTTTCCCTACAGGAGCAGAGCGGGCTCTGCCTGAAGCAGCTCACCTTCGAAGCAAAGGTGGGACCGCAATCAGCAAGCCTTCAAGACCTTCAGATAGAATTACCCAATTCAAGCATCTTTGTGAAATGCCTGATGAGCGATGCACCGTTCTTAGCTGGAAAGAAGGAAAAGATTCGACTTGAAGCGCTACGAGGGGCAGGCTTCGTGACGGCACATGTCTGCCCAAGCGATTTGGCGTGCCTAATTCCCAAACTGAAAACGTTTAATGACGTCATTAGCACTTCCTCTGAGTTCGAGTTGAAGAACGGCAATCTGCGGTTCCCTTACCTTGCCTGCGGTGACAACGGCAGCAACCTCACCCTGATTTGCGACGCCACCATCTCCGACATTCAAAGCAGCCCATCCGTCTTCGCCGACATCAAGGAGCTACGGACAGGACCTTCGTTGCAACAGTTCCTGACCCTAAACCTACAGGGACAAGCCAAAGAGGTTCACCCTATCCTCTCCCGACTGGGAAGCACAAAGACCATCGGCAGCATTGACTATCAGGACAAGAACCTCCGTACGAACCTTATTACAGAAAGCGAACAAGGAACAGTTTCGTTGGATGCTACCCTACGCAACATGCAGGACATAGAGGCAGACATCATTGCCATCGACGTCAGGCTGGGACACCTGCTGAACCTCTCCGAGAAGGCAAGAGCCACAACAGCATCGATTGAGACAACCGTCACAGGCACCTTGCCGAAGGAAGACAAGAAGGCAAAGCTTATGGCTACAGGCATACTCAACAGCCTGGCATACAAAGACTACAGGTATCGTGACGTCCACTTCTCCGCACAAATAGACGGAGAGGCATACGGTGCCGAGGTACTGATGGAAGAGCCAAACAGTCTGGCTCAGATACAGGTGGAGAGCATGATGCAACAGGGAAGACGGACGCTGCAATGCCAAGCACATCTCAAGGACTTCACGATTCCATACAACCTCAGCAAGGCCTCGACTGAAGAAGATGCCGATCCCCTCTCTCCCATAGATGACGACGAAGGACAAGGCTGGACCTGCTCCGGAAAGATTGATGCCGATTTCAGCAACATCGATCCCAACCACCTGCAAGGCGAGCTAAAGCTCAACGGCCTGAAACTCATATCAAGCGAGAGGGGAACGCTCGAACTGGGCGATGCCGTGCTTACCAGTAATGTGACAGAGAAAGGTATGCACCTGCGGCTGAACAGCGACTTCCTTACCATGACAGCCGATGGGGACATCCGTTGGAAGACTATTCCGGCATCGGTCATGCTGCCTATACGAGAGAACCTGCCAAACCTCTTCCTCTTCAGCGACAAACAGCCGGAGGCAACAGGCAACGACTTCCGCTTCTTCGTCCAAGTGGAAGACACGCTATTACTAGGACAACTGCTTGACACGGAGCTTAACGTGGCAGAAAAGAGCATCGTGGAAGGCTCTATCAACGATGCCATCGGACAGTTTGCCATACAGATGAACATACCGGAACTGAAGATTGCCGGCCAGCAGTTGCAGAACCTCTACTGTCGCACGGAAGCCGGCAACGTCTCCCTGCAGACCAGCCTCCAATGCGAGCGTATCATGAAGGGAAAGCCTGTAGAGCTCAACATCGATGCCTATGCCGCGAACAACAAAGTAACGTCGAGGCTGCGATGGGACAACAAACGCCAAGCTGCATACACAGGAGACATCAGCATGACCGGCACCATCCTGCGCGACCTCCTTGGCCGGACAGCCATCGAAGCAAAGATGAACACATCGCGCATCGTCATCGGCGATACGCTGTGGCACATCAAACCAGCCATCATCAAGTATCACGACAACGTGGTCGATGTGGAAGACCTCTCTATCAGCCAGGGAAAGCGGCACGTCAACATCGGTGGACGCATCTCAGACCTTGCCTCCGACACGCTGAAGGCTGAACTGGCAGACATCGACATCTCCTACATCATGGACCTGGTCAACTTCCACAGCGTCGATTTCGACGGAAAGGCGACGGGCAGCATCTATGCCACTTCGCTCTTGAAGAAGCCGTTTGCCGATGCGTTCCTGCAGGTCAAGGACTTCACATTCAACGAAGCTGACCTCGGAGACATGGACCTCTATGCCAACTGGGGCAAGCAGAAGAGAGCCATCCTGCTGAATGCTGACATGAGAGGGCACGCGGCTCTGCACAGAACACAACTGCAAGGCACCATCATCCCCGGAAAGGGAGTTGACGACGGCCTCAACCTGAACATCCAGACCAGCCACATCGACCTCTCTTTCCTGAACAAGTTCACGAAGGACGTCTTCCGCAACCTGCAGGGACGCGCCTCCGGATGGGCACGCGTCTTTGGTCCCTTCAAGGAGGTCAACCTCGAGGGCGACATGTTCATCAACGAGATGAAGATGCACGTCCTGGCTCTCGGCACGGACTACCGTCTGGCAGGCGACAGCATCATCCTTCGAGCCGACAACATCTGGCTGCGCGGTGCTCGCGTCTATGACCGCATAGGAGTACCTGGAGTGAGCGAACACATGGCAACCGTTGATGCGCACCTGATGCACGACGCACTCAAAGACATGCGCTTCGACATCAACATCGATGCCTCCAACATGCTCTGCTACAACTTCCCTCATCAAGGCAGCATGAACTTCTTCGGCACAGTATATGCCGATGCACAGGCCCACTTGAGCGGAGAGCCAGGCACCGTGAACATCGACGTTGCCGCAGACCCTATGCCCGGAACGACGATAACATATAATATAGCCACACCAGAGACTGTCTCGGAGGCTGACTTCGTGACGTACGGCAGCCTCTCTCCCTCCACCTCCGACGAAGAAGGAGAAAGGGGAAATGACCAGAACAAGCTCACCCCATCTTTGCAGGGGAAAGGAGAAGGGGACATGCGCATCAACCTCAGAATCGATGCCAATCCCAATGCCCAGATACGCCTGCTCATGGACCCTCGTACGGGTGACAACATCGCGCTCCAGGGCAACGGACTCCTGACCGCCAACTACTATAACAAGGGGCGCTTCCAGCTCTACGGCACTTACCGCGTCAGCGACGGCACCTACAACATGTCCATCCAAGACCTCATCCGCAAAGACTTCACCTTCATGCCCGACGGCACCATCGTCTTCGGCGGAGACGCCATGCAGGCCAGCCTCAACCTGACGGCAAAGCACACCGTACTCAACGTCTCGCTCGACGACCTGTCCACCACCGGACTTGGCCTCTCCAACACTCGCGTGGACTGCATCATGAACATCGGGGGCATAGCAAGGGACCCTGTCATCAGCTTCGACTTCGACATTCCTAATGCCAACGAAGACGAGAAGCAGATGGTCCGCTCCATGCTCAGCAGCGAAGAGGAACGCGACATGCAGACCATCTATCTGCTCGGAGTCGGCAGGTTCTACACCTACGGCACCCTTGAGGACAAGAAGCAGACCAAAAGCGGAATGGCCATGAACTCCGTGCTGAGCAGCGCACTCACCTCGCGCTTCAACCAAATCATGTCGCAGGCACTTGGAGGCAGCAACTGGTCGTTTGGCACCAACCTGCAGACAGGCGAATCGGGCTGGGAACACGTGGACGTTGAGGGAATGCTCAGCGGCAAGATGTTTTCGGGGCGGCTGCAGTTCAACGGCAACTTCGGCTATCGCGAAAACAAATACAAGGTGAACGGCAACAACTTCATCGGAGACTTCGACATCCAATACCGCCTCTCGCCACGCAGCCCTTTCTCGCTGAAAGCCTACAACCAGACCAACGACCGCTACTTCACCCAGTCTTCGCTTACCACTCAGGGCATCGGCATCAAGTTCCAGCGCGACTTCAGCCGATGGCAAGAGCTCTTCATGCGGACAAAAGAAAAGAAGAAGAAATAGAGCCACCAGCATCCGGTCAGGAAATACGGCACGTGGCGTTGGCTAAAGAGGTATAGGTATTTGGCTAATTAGGTATAGGTATTTTGCCAATTAGGTACAGGTATTTGACCAATTAGGTACAGGTATTTGATCAACTAGGCATAGGTGTTTGGCTAACGAGGTAGGCTTTAACTTCCAAGAAGAACATTTCCCCCTCAACTCTTGCAGGAGAGGGGGATTTTTCGTACCTTTGCAGGCGATATGACATTTCAACTTCAACATACAGACCCCTGTTCCGATGCCCGCGCCGGACTCATCTCCACCGACCACGGTCAAATAGAGACTCCCATCTTCATGCCTGTCGGCACAGTGGGCAGCGTGAAGGGCGTCACAGACCGCGACCTCCACGACGAGGTCAAGGCACAAATCATCCTCGGCAACACTTACCATCTCTACCTCCGTCCCGGCACGGAGATACTGGAGAAAGCCGGAGGACTGCACCGCTTCAATGGGTGGGACAGACCCATCCTGACCGATAGCGGAGGCTTCCAGGTGTTCTCACTTGCCGGCATCCGCAAGCTGACGGAAGAAGGTTGCACCTTCCAGAGCCACATCGACGGCAGCCGTCATACCTTCACCCCTGAGCGAGTGATGGACATCGAGCGCAGCATCGGTGGCGACATCATCATGGCCCTCGACGAGTGTCCGCCAGGAACGAGTGACTACAACTATGCCCGAAAGAGCCTCGGCCTGACACACCGCTGGCTCGACCGCTGCATCAAGCGGCTGAACGAGACGGAGCCCCTCTACGGATACAGCCAGAGCCTCTTCCCAATCGTGCAGGGCTGCACATACCGCGACCTCAGAAAAGAGAGTGCTGAGTTCATCGCTTCGAAGAATGCCGACGGATATGCCATCGGCGGACTTGCCGTGGGGGAACCGACGGAGGTGATGTACGAGATGATAGAAGTGGTCAATGCCATCCTGCCCAAGGACAGACCACGCTACCTGATGGGCGTCGGCACTCCCGCCAACCTCCTCGAAGCCATAGAAAGGGGCGTTGACATGTTCGACTGCGTGATGCCTACCCGCAACGGCAGGAACGCCATGCTCTTCACGAGTCAGGGCATTATGAACATGCGCAACAAGAAGTGGGAAGACGACTTCTCCCCCATCGACCCGACAGGGACAACCTGGGCCGACACCTTCTACAGCCGCGCCTACCTCCACCACCTCTTCAAGGCACAGGAACTGCTCGCCCTACAGATAGCCAGCATCCACAACCTCGCTTTCTACCTCTGGCTCGTAGGAGAAGCCAGGAAGCACATCATCGCCGGCGACTTCACAACATGGAAGGCCGGCATGGTGAAACAGGTGATGCAGAGACTATGACTACTGGACGAAATAACGATTTGACGAAAGGACGTTATCACGTTATAACGAAATAACGATATAACGATTCGTAAACAGCTAAGGAAGATGAAGAAAATCGACCGCTACATCATAGCTAAGTTCCTCGGGACTTACTTCTTTTCCATCGTGCTCATCATCAGCATCGGTGTGGTGTTCGACTTCAACGAGAACATCGACCGCTTCACTGAGTCGCACGCACCTTGGAAGGCTATCGTGATGCAGTACTACCTCAACTTCATCCCCTACTACGCCAACCTCTTCAGCGCCCTGTTCGTCTTCATCAGCGTCATCTTCTTCACCTCGAAGATGGCCGACGGCAGCGAAATCATAGCGATGATAAGTGCCGGCATCAGCTACCGCAGGCTGCTCGTGCCATACATGATAAGCTCTGCCATCATTGCTGCCATGACCTTCTACCTCGGAGCAGAAGTCATCCCGAGAAGCAGCATCAAGCGCCTTGCCTTCGAGAACACTTACAAGAAGCGCAACAAGAACCCGACCTATGCCGACAAAGTGCAGTTGCAAGTAGAGCCTGGCGTCATAGCCTACATGGAGCACTTCGACGGCATAAGCAAGACAGGCGTCCACTTCTCGCTCGACAAGTTCGAGCAGAAGAAGCTCGTCTCGCACCTCTCAGCCTATACAGCAAGCTACGACACCCTGAGCGACGTACGCTACCAGTGGCACCTCAGGGACGTCACCATCAGGGAACTGCGCGGCATGAGGGAAAAGATTACGCACTACGACGTCGTGGACTCCATCATACGCATGGAGCCACGCGACTTCCTCTTCATCCGCAACCAACAGGAGACGATGACCAACGCCCAGCTTCGCGAGTACATCGACAAGCAGCGCAACCGAGGCAGCGGCAACCTGAGCATCTTCGAGGTGGAGTACTACAAGCGCTATGCTTCACCCTTTGCCGCATTCATCCTCTCGTCGATAGGTATGTCCCTCTCTTCGAGAAAGCGGAAAGGAGGAATGGGACTCGCACTCGGCACAGGCATTGCGCTGAGCGCCACATACATTCTCCTGCAAGGCATCTCGGCGACATTCTCCACCAACGCAGGTATGCCGCCAGTCCTCGCTGCGTGGATGCCAAACATACTCTACACCCTCATCGCCATCTACCTCTACCGCAAGGCACCACGGTAGTGAAGAGTGAAAAGTGAAAAGTGAAAAGTGAAGAGTGAAGAATGAAATATAGTAAACCCTCAAATCATTAAATCTTCAAATCATTAAATCTTCAAATCATTAAATCCTCAAATCATTAAATCCTCAAATCATTAAATCATTAAATACTAACAATCTTGGATTTCTACGACTTAGACCTCAATGACTATGTCCTCGATGCTCTCGACGACATGAACTTCACCGACACGACTCCCATTCAGGAACATGCCATCCCCCCCATCTTGGAAGGCAGGGACGTCATGGGCGTGGCTCAAACAGGCACAGGCAAGACCGCTGCCTATCTCCTCCCCGTGCTCAGCCTCCTTGCCGACGGCGGGTTCCCCAAGGATGCCATCAACTGCATCATCATGTCGCCAACCCGCGAACTCGCGCAACAGATAGACAGCGCCATGCAAGGCTTCGCTTACTACCTGGACGACATCAGCAGCGTGGCTGTCTATGGCGGCAACGACGGCATCCGCTACGAGCAGGAGAAGCGGGCCATGCAGAGCGGCGCAGACGTCGTCATCGCTACGCCGGGCCGACTCATCAGCCACCTCAGCCTTGGCAACATCGACCTCAGCCGTGTCTCCTTCTTCATCCTCGACGAAGCAGACAGAATGCTCGACATGGGCTTCTGCGACGACATTCTGCTCATCGCTAAAGCATTGCCCAAGGAGCACCAGACAATCATGTTCAGCGCAACGATGCCTGGCGACATATTGAACCTGGCACACACCATCCTGCGCAACCCCGTCGAGGTAAAGCTTGCCGTCAGCAAGCCTGCAGACAATATCCGCCAGAGCGCCTACATCTGCTACGAGCCGCAGAAGCTACTCGTCGTCAAACGCATCTTCGAGCAGGAGCCTCCCCACCGCGTCATCATCTTCGTCGGGTCGAAGAAGAAGACCAAGGAACTTGCCATCAGCATCATCCGTGCCGGCTACAACGCAAGGGCCATGCACAGCGACCTGAGTCAGGCTGAGCGCGACGAGGTGATGTATCTCTTCCGCAGCGGCAAGATAGACATCCTTGTGGCAACGGACATCGTGGCCCGCGGCATCGACATCGACGACATCGCCATCGTCATCAACTTCGACGTACCTCGCGACGAAGAAGACTACGTGCACCGCATCGGCCGCACAGCAAGAGCTGGACGCGGAGGCAAGGCCGTTACACTCGTAGGAGAGAAGGACATGCACTACTTCCGCCAGATAGAACGATTCCTCGGGAAGGAAATTGACAAGGAGCAGATGCCAGAAGAGTTCGGCGAAGCACCTGCCTACCACTCCGCAGGAAAGGGAAAGAAGGAAGGCCAAAAAGGCAGATACCGGGGAAAAGGCAGAGGAGGCAAGCCCCACCATGGTCACGGCAAAGGCAAGAAGAAAGGTGGCAATCCCAAACAACCAAACGACTAATCTCCTAAACGACCGACAAGAATGAAGAACATGACAGGCGCACAATATGCTGCCAGCAAGTACATACAGCTCCCCGTGAAGGAAGCAATGCCGTTGATGGATTTCCTAATGAAGGAAATGAGCGGCATCAGCCGCAACCGCGTCAAGGACCTGCTGCAGGGACACGGCATCATGGTCGATAGGAAGCTTGTCACCCAGTACGACTACCTGCTCAGTCCCGGGCAGACAGTCCTCGTGAGCCGCCACAAACGCAGCACAGAACTACTGAACAAGTACGTCAAGATTATCTACGAAGACAAAGACCTCATCGTCATCGAGAAGTCCGAAGGCATCCTCAGCATGGCCTCCGCGCCTGGCCAATACTGCGTCAAGACCATCCTCGACGAGTACTTCCGCCGCCGCCACTTCCCTTGCACGGCTCACGTCGTCCACAGGCTCGACCGCGACACAAGCGGCTTGATGATTTATGCCAAGAACCTCGACATCAGGAAGAAGTTCGAGGAAGACTGGCACAACATCGTCTATGACCGACGCTATGTCGCCGTACTCTGCGGAGAGATGACGCAGGAAGGCGGCACCGTCCACTCCTGGCTCAAGGACAACAAAGCTTACATCACCTATAGCAGCCCCACAGACAACGGCGGGAAGGAAGCCATCACGCACTATCGCCGCGTAGCAACCAACGGGCGCTACACCCTGGCAGAGATGAGGCTCGAGACAGGCAGGAAGAACCAGATTCGCGTCCACATGAAGGACCTGGGCTATCCCGTGGCTGGCGATGACAAGTACGGCAACGGACTCAACCCACTCCACCGGCTGGCACTGCACGCCTTCCGACTCTACTTCTACCATCCCCGCACAGGAGAACCCATGAAGTTCGAAACCAACCACCCGACTAGCTTCACAAGACTCTTCGATTTCACACAGAATAATTAGACATACAATCAACATTAATCAACAACAATAACCATTATCCATTATGAAAAGACTTAATTATCTCGCAGCCATCGTTGCTGCAAGTCTCACACTTGCTTCCTGCGGTCTGGGCACAACGACTCCCGCAACGACAACGGCAAACACCAACACGACAGCCGCAACAGGCAGCATTCTGGGCGACGTCCTCGGTCAGACAGGCGGCGGTCTGCTCGGCACTGTGCTCGGCAGTCTTCTGGGCAACACGACATCGCAGCAGTCGCTCGTCGGCACATGGACATACGCCGGCCCAAAGGTAGTCTTCGAGAGCGAGAACATCCTCTCGCAGATTGGCGGACAGGTAGTCAGCAACAGTCTGGAGCAGAAGCTCGGCACCCAGCTCCAGAAGATGGGCTTCACGCCAGGCAAGTCTGCTCTCGTCCTGGGCACCGACCAATCCTGCTCTCTGGCTCTCGGCACCAAGTCATGGCCCGGTACCTACGTCTATGATGCCAGCACCAACAAGATGACCCTGACTGGCGTACTTGGTCTGGCACAGATGACCTGCACCGTTTCCGTGCAAGGCAACCAGCTCTACATGCTCTTCGAAGCCGACAAGCTCCTTTCTATAGCCACCTCGATTAGCTCCAAGAGCGCAAGCTCACTCTCGTCTCTGCTCAACAGCTACACCGGACTGAAGCTCGGCTGGGTGATGACGAAGTAACAATCCGTTTCTCTGATAACTAAACACTCATCCCCGCCACGGACCTTCCGCAGCGGGGATTGATGTATTGGGTGAAGCGGAAGATTTTTTTGCTTCACTGTCTTGGCAGGTTGAAATAAAAGTTGTAACTTTGTCCCCAACTATAGGCTTGTTATGAAAACAGAGAAACAGATAGCTTCTGCTGCGGCAGATTTCGCCCAGCGATGGAAAGGGCGCGGCTACGAAAAAGGCGACTCACAGCCTTTCTGGATGGATTTGCTGGCGAATGTCTTTGGTGTCGAAAACGTCACGGAGTTCATTCGCTACGAAGAGCAGGTAAAAGTGGATGCCACCAATTTCATCGACGGGCACATCAGTTCCACCCGTGTGCTCATCGAGCAGAAAAGCATAGACAAGGACCTGCGCGCTCCCATCACGCAGAGCGACGGACAGCGCCTCACTCCTTTCCAGCAGGGCAAGCGCTATTCTGCCGAACTGCCTTATTCGCAGAGACCGCGCTGGATAGTGACCTGCAACTTCAGGGAGTTCCTCGTCTATGACATGGAGCAGCCCAACGGCGAGCCTGAAAGCATCCTGCTGGAGAACCTCGGCAAGGAATACTACCGCCTGCAGTTCCTCGTGGACGTGAAGAGCGAACACCTGCGCAAGGAGATGGAGGTGTCGATGCAGGCAGGCGAGATAGTGGGGAAAATTTACGAGGCATTGCTTGCGCAGTACAACGACAACAGCCCCGAGGCCCTGCGATGGCTCAACATCCTGTGCGTACGCATCGTGTTCTGTCTCTATGCCGAGGATGCAGGCGTGTTCCTGCACGACCAGTTCCACGACTATCTGGCACGCTACGAGGCCGACGATTTGCGCAACGCCCTGATGCGTCTCTTCGATGTCCTGAACACTCCGCTGGAGAAGCGCAGCAAGTACCTGCAACAGGAATTGGCAGCCTTCCCCTACACCAACGGCGGACTGTTCGAGGAGGAGATAGAAATACCTCTATTCACCGAGGAGCTGAAACAGACCATGCTTCAGCACGCCAGCCTCGACTTCGACTGGAGCGAGATATCGCCCACCATCTTCGGAGCTGTATTCGAGAGCACCTTGAACCCCGAGACGCGTCGCTCAGGCGGAATGCACTATACCTCGATAGAGAACATCCACAAGGTCATTGACCCGCTGTTCCTGAACGACCTGCGCCGTGAGCTGGACGACATTCTCGAGGAGACGATAGAGCGACAGCGGCAGAAGAAGCTCGATGCCTATCAGGAGAAACTGGCCTCCCTCACGTTCCTCGACCCTGCCTGCGGCTCTGGCAACTTCCTTACAGAAACCTACCTGTCCCTGCGCCGCCTGGAGAACGAAGCCATCAGCGCCCGCTATCATGGTCAGGCATTCCTTGGCTTCGAGGAGGTAAATCCCATCAAGGTCAGCATCCAGCAGTTCTACGGCATCGAGATAAACGACTTCGCCGTCACCGTTGCCACCACAGCCCTCTGGATAAGCGAGGCTCAGATGCTCCGCGAGACAGAGCGCATCATCCGCCACGACATCGACTTCCTGCCCCTGAAGAGCTACGCGAACATCAAGGAAGCCAACGCACTTCGCGTGTCATGGGATGAATGGGAGATTGACGAGAAGAACCCGACCATCATCGCCAAAAACGCATACATCTATTCTGCGCCACAAGATGAGGAGCCGCTGACAGCATCTGAACCAGTACTTACCTACGGCGATGTTGACATTATCGCCAACCAGGCAACGACATACAATAGGCCAAGAGTCCCAGAGCTTCGCCGCGTCAAGTTCGACTACATCATGGGCAATCCGCCGTTTGTGGGAAAGAAGGAACAATCCAGAGAACAGAAGGAAGACCTGATGCGTCTTTTTGACAAGAAGGCAAAGGGCATCGGGAATGTCGATTATGTGGCAGGATGGTATCAGAAGGCCTTGAGGACAATCAGGGGAGAACAGACAAAGGCTGCTTTTGTCTCTACCAATTCCATAACACAAGGGGAGCAAGTGCCTATCCTATGGCGCGAACTATATAAAAGCGGAATAGACATTATCTTTGCGCATCGCACGTTCCGTTGGGACAGCGAGGCAAGCGACAAGGCACATGTCCACTGTGTCATCATCGGATTCACCAATGGGAAGTCCGACGTGAAGAAGACTATCTACGATGGCGAGATTATCAGGGAGGTTAAGGAAATCAACCCTTATCTCGTCGAAGGTGCGCCTATCTTCATCGACAAGCGGGAGAAACCTGTCTGCGACGTGCCTCAGATAATGTACGGCAGTATGCCTATTGATGACGGACATCTCATATTGAGTCGCGAGGATGTTAATGCTCTGTTGAAGGAATCTCCCGACAATGCCCGCTTCATACGCAAATATGCCGGAGGCGATGAAATCATCAAGAACAAGGAGCGTTGGTGCCTTTGGCTCGTAGGCATCAGCCCAAGAGAGATGCGCCAGTCGCCTCTCATTATGGAGCGTGTGCACAGGACAATGGCCTTTCGGCAAGGCAGTAACCGTCCGCAGACATTGAAGTTGGCAGAGACGCCATATCTCTTTGGAGAGATACGCCAGCCAGAAACCAACATGCTTGTCATACCGAAGGTGTCTTCCGAGCGTCGCCGATATATTCCTGTGGCTTTCGTGTCGCCTGGAACCATCATCAATGGTAGCGCTTTGATTGTGCCCGATGCTACTGCCTACGAGTTTGGCGTTATCATTTCCAATGTCCACATGGCTTGGATGCGAGCAGTTGCAGGAAGGCTTGAAACACGATACCAGTATTCAGGCAGCAACGTCTATAACAACTTCCCGTGGCCTGTGCCGACAGAGGAGCAGAAGCAGAGGATAGCGCAGACTGCGCAAGCCATCCTTGATGCCCGCGCCCTCTATCCCGACTCTTCTCTTGCCGACCTCTACGACGAGGCAGCTATGCCCCCTGCATTGCGCAAAGCTCATCAGGATAACGACCGTGCTGTCATGCAAGCCTACGGTTTCCCCATAAAGAAAGAGCTTCAGGAAAGTTACTACGTGGCAGAGCTATTCAAGTTGTACCAGAAGCTGACGAAACAGTATGCTCCGCAAGGCATAGAAAATAACTGCACGTACTTACGGCAATAAGTACACGTACTTATGGCAATAAGTCCACGTACTTATGACGATAAGTCCACGTACTTGTTTACGACACGCCAGGCATCGTCTCAAATCTCTCAGAAACGCTTGATGAGGATACTCGGGTTGACGCGCAGGTAAATGCCGAAGGAGAAGCTGAACTCGCCGACTCCTTTCTGCCAAGTCTGGTAGGCTTCGGCATCCGCGCCGATGGTATAGCCTCGGGCAAAGGTGTGGTGATAGCGCACATGGGCCGCAGCTGTATGAAGGCAACCGTAGTCTATCCCATCCTTGACGCTGAGGGTCGAGAAGAAATGATTGCCATAGAGACTGACGAAGTGCTTGGGCGCACAAAAGTAAGAAACGCCTGTATCGAGGAACTTCCACAATCCGAGGCGGACGGTGGCATATCCCGCTGCCCCACTCCTGAAGGGCCACAGATTGCCTGTCTGCTGATAGGCCAGCAGACCATTTGCCTCTGCTGTAAGGCTCTTCAGCACGCGCCGCCCGACATCCCACTTCGCTCCTGCACCGACAGAAGCGTTGTAGATGGTCTCCACGGCACGGCGTTCCACATTCTGTTCTCCACCGCGATGCTGGGCAACAACCTGTACTGGCACATACCAATGCAGGCGCGAATCGAGATTGCCCAGCATGAACTGCCATGTTGTGCCGACGGTAAAGGCTTCCTGATGGGTATCCTCGCGGAAGATATAACTCTGCCAGTTGAGCCAAAGGTCAGCATGTATGCGCGGAAGGTCCCATAGGAACTGCAAGCCCATTTCGGGGTCTTGGGTGAGGTTAGTCTCTGGATTGAAAAGAGGCTCAATGAGCCTGTGGTTCTGCCCGCCATAGATATTGCCCAAAACGATGGTAAGGCGACGGAAGTCAGCCTGAGCCCTGAACCAGGGAAGCAAATGAGCGCCTCTGGTGTACTGGTCGCCTTTCCAGAGTGCGATGTCGTGATAGACGTAGTTCGGGTATCGGTTGGTACCGTTGAAGATAAGCGCCTGCAAGCCCAGCTCAAGCTTTATCTGTCGCAGAGGCATGTAGGTGAGCTTGGGCTGAATCCAAAGGCCCGGCAGGGAATAACCGTCAGACAGGCGGCTCGAGAACTCATTATCGCGGAAGAAGCTGATACTCTCCAACTCCACCTTGAGCGCACGCAGGTTCGTCGTATCAAGGCGATAAGGGGAAGAGGCAAGCTCCTCCCACATCTGAGCATAAGTCAATTGAAAATTGAAAATTGAAAATTGAAGCAGAAGCAAGTATCTGAGATGACGGAACAACATAACTTTCAATTTTCAACTTTCAATTCTTCTTCACACCTTTATAAACAAGATATAGCACAACGACGACTCCGAGGGCGAGCATCGCTATCTTGAGCTCGCTGCTGTACTGCGCCACTTTTTCCTCAAGCTGCCCACTGTAGTAATGGCCTATGTACCACCCCATTCCGGCAAGGATGGAGTTCCACAGGCTGGCGCCAAGAGTAGTGTAAAGCAGGAAACGTCCGAGCCCCATACGGGCAAGACCAGCAGGGATGCTGATGAGCTGGCGAACTGCCGGCACAAGGCGTCCGAAGAAGGTGCCTACTGCCCCGTGCTCGTCGAAGTAGCGCTCTGCATTCTCCACCTTTGCTTTGTCTATCAGACACATGTGTCCTATCCTGCTCTCGGCAAAACGATAGACGAGAGGGCGTCCAAGGTAGCGAGCCAGGAAATAGTTTACGAGGGCGCCTATGCAGGCTCCTATGGAAGCACACAGCACGACGAGAAAGACGTTGAGCTCACCCGTCGTAGCTGCTTTGTATGCAGCAGGCGGCACTACCACCTCGCTGGGAAAGGGGATGAAACTGCTCTCGATAGCCATCAGCAAGGTGATGACCCAGTAGTTAAGGTGCTCAAGGCACCAGGCGATGAAAGGTATGGACTGCATTGATATTGGATGTTAAATCTTTGAGTATTGTTATAGAGGAAGACGGAAAATTCGGTTTTTGGGGATGCGTATGTCTCCCTGAAGTAGGATGCGACGGCGGCAGAGGACGATGGAAGGCGTAGGACGGAAGATGGAGAACCTGCGGCGAAAGAGGTTGAACGTAAGCCTGTTCCATAGACTAGTGCCTCCTTTGGTAGCAATGACGATGTCTGTCTGGTCGTTGCAGCAGGTCTGAAGTCGTCCCAGCCATTCGTCGCCTGGCAACTGCGTCTCGGCAGGAAGGATGGCAACCCATTCATAAGCTGCAGCCTTAGCTCCTAAGGTGAGAGCAAGCTTGTGGATGTCGATGCAACGAGACGAGGCTGGGCAAAAGGTATGGCAGAGATGCGGATGGAGTTTCTCCATCTCCTCGAGCCACTCACCAGTGTCTTTATCATGCGATTTGTCAACGACAATCACCTCGTGCTCGCCGTCGTATTGCATGGATAGCAATTGAGGAAGGAGCTGCACAAGCTGTAAATGTTGCTCCTGACAAATGACAATGATGCTGACGCTGACCAAGGACTGATGAAAGATTAAAGTTAAAGATTAAGGTCTTCGGTAGTATATGCGGCAGGCAGCTCTCTGCAATTATACTGGCTTGCCATCGTCTCGCCGTATGCCCCAGCGGAACGAAGTGCGATGAGGTCTCCGCGCTTCGTCAGCGGCAACTGGCAGTCTCGGGCAAAGGTATCGCTGCTTTCGCAGATAGGTCCGACCACGTCGTAGGTCCGTTCCGGAGACGTACTGCTGAGGTTCTGTATCTGATGATGAGCACCATAGAGGGCAGGACGAAGAAGCTCCGTCATGCCAGCATCGACGATGACGAACTCTTTGGTCGCCGTCTGCTTCACATAGAGGCAACGCGTGATAAGCGAGCCGCATTGCCCCACGACAGCTCTGCCCAGCTCGAAGTGGAGATGCTGTCCCGGACGCAACTTCAGATACTTGGCATAAGTGTCGAAGTACGCTTTGAAGTCAGGCACGGGATGACCGTCGGGATTCTGATAGTCGATGCCAAGACCGCCTCCTACATTGATGTCCTTCACGTCCGTAATACCTTCTGCCTCCAACTGGTCCTGCAACTCATTGACACGGAAGCAAAGAGCCTGGAAGTCATCCATCTGAAGTATCTGACTGCCTATGTGGAAGTGCAGTCCTACGAATCGGATGCCAGACATTTGCCGGGCAACGCGGATGACGCGAATCATGTCCTCCTTCGCTATGCCGAATTTGTTCTCGGCAAGACCTGTCGTGATGTGGGCATGTGTGTGTGCCCCGACATCCGGATTGATGCGGAAGCTGACGTTAGCCACCTTACCCATTCTCTCCGCTATCTCTGCAATGACCTCCAATTCGGGAATGCTCTCGACGTTGAAGCACTGGATGCCTGCCTCCAGCGCCAGTTCTATCTCCCAGTCGGCCTTGCCTACTCCGGCAAAGACTATCTCGCTGGCAGGAAAGCCATTCTTCAGGCATGTCCTTATCTCACCGCCGCTGACGCAATCTGCACCGAAACCTGCCTGTTGTATCTGACTCAGCACTTTGGGATTGGCACATGCTTTTACCGCATAGTGCAGATGCCAGCCCTCGTGCTTGTCTGTCTCGCTCTTGATGGCAGCGAGCGTCTCACCCAACAACTGGGTGTCGTAATAATAATAAGGTGTACGGAACTTACCGAAAGCGTCCCTCATGTCCGACAACAATCTTTTACCCATCTCTCCTTTACGATTTATCATTTACCACTTATCATTTTGATGGCAATAGTATCTTTAACACCTTGCTCTATTAAAGGGCTTTGAAAAGTGTGTCACTCAAAGCCTGGAGGGTACGTTTCTTGTCCTCAGCCTTAACGACGAAGGAGATGTTGTGGGGCGAACCGCCATAGCTTATCATGCGGACAGGAATGTCCTTCAAAGCCTGACTTGCCATTGCTTCGAAGCCGACATTGTCACTTGCCAAATCACCCACGATGCAGATGATGCACATGTCTTCCTCTACGCCCACCGTTCCGTACTTCTTCAGTTCGTTGACGATGTCCTGAAGGTGGTTGCGGTTGTCTATGGTAACGCTGACACCGACCTCACTGGTGCAAACCATGTCGATGCTGGTCTTGTAGGTCTCGAAGATTTCGAACACCTTACGCAGGAAGCCGTATGCCAAGAGCATTCGGCTGCTGTTTATCTGGATGCAGATGTTCCCGTCGCGAGCTGCCACCGCCTTGATGGTGCCACGCTGGAACTCGTTGTTGATGATAGTCCCGGGAGCCGTGGGGTCCATCGTGTTGAGCAGACGCACAGGGACGCGAGCGAACTTGGCAGGCTGGATGCAGGTGGGATGCAGTATCTTTGCGCCGAAGTAGGCAAGTTCTGCTGCCTCTTCGAAGTAGAGCTGGCGCACAGGCTCGGTATGCTCCACAAAGCGCGGGTCGTTATTGTGCATACCATCAATGTCGGTCCATATCTGAATCTCCTCTGCCTCAATGGCAGCGCCAATCAAGCAAGCTGTATAGTCGCTGCCGCCGCGCTGCAGGTTGTCTATCTCACCATAAGCGTTGCGGCAGATGAAGCCTTGCGTGACATATATTTGATAGCCTGGGTTGTCATCGAGAACCTTCGTGGACTTCTCCTTGATATAGTTCATGTCGGGCTCACCGTTCTTGTCGGTACGGATGATGTCGAGAGCATTGATGAGCAAGGCATTGATGCCACATTCCTGCAAGTAGTTGGTGACCATGTTAGTGCTCATTATTTCGCCTTGAGCCAGAATGACCTTCTCCTCGAAGGACGTGAAGTGCACCTTGGTGAAGGAGCGCAGATAGTCGAACTCTTCGTGCAGGAACTTCGCAGTCTTTTGCTTTACCTCTTCCGTGCGATAGAGTTTGTCCACGTGCTCGGCATACTTCTGTTCGAGCAGATTGATGATGGTGTTTGCTCCTTCAGGGTTCTTCTTGTAGAGGTAATCGGAGATTTCCACCAGCGTATTGGTAGTGCCCGACATGGCGGAGAGGACAACGATTTTGCTCTGGCCGTCATCGGTAATGAGCTTGGAGACGTCTTGCATTCTCTGCGGCGACCCTACGGAGGTGCCACCAAACTTCAGAACTTTCATATATTTCCTTTAGTTAAGAATTTGAATTAAGCGTTGGGAGTTAAAGAGGGAGTTGAGTGTATTTCCTTTATGAGCTGTGCATCGATACAACGATAGACAGTACCAGGGAAATACTCTGGCCACTGCATATTGTGCGTACTCAGGATAATGGCGGTATTGTTCTGGCGGCGTATCTCATCGAGAAGGGCAAGGATGAGTTCACCGTTATCAGCATCGAGGTTGCCTGTCGGTTCATCGGCCAGGATGACCTTGGGGTTGTTGAGGATGGCACGGGCTATGCAGATGCGCTGCTGCTCGCCTCCCGACAGTTCGAAGATGAACTTGTCTATCTTGTCCTCCAGCTTCACCATCTCAAGCACCTGCTCGATGCGTTGCTTGCGTTCCGTCTGATGCTTCCATCCTGTAGAGCGGAGCACGAAATCGAGGTTGCGATGTACAGTGCGGTCTGGCAGGAGCTGGAAGTCTTGAAAGACAATGCCCATCTGCCTACGCAGGGCAGGCTGATGCTTTGTCTTAAGGCGCAACATATTAAAGCCCAGCACTTCTGCTTTCGTTCCCTCGACAGACACTTCGCCATAGAGGCTCTTGAGTAAGGAGGACTTTCCGCTGCCTACTGGCCCCGTGAGATAGACCATCTCGCCTTCCTCGACACAGAAGTTCACCTTGCCCAAGACTAGATGTTCGCCTTGATAGATGTCAATGTCCTTGTAATTGAGAATCATCTTTTAATGTTTAGTGTTTCTTCCAACCTGGGTTATGACGTTCCATGAGTTCGGCAGCCATATCTTCGATGCGAAGGCCTTTGCTTGTCAGGAGCACGATGAGGTGGTAGAGCATGTCCGAGCCTTCGTAGATAAGGCGCTCGTTGGTGCCGTTTGTTGCCTCGATGACGAGTTCAAGGGCTTCCTCTCCTACTTTCTGCGCCATGCGGTTCAGGCCGTCCTTGAAGAGAGAAGTCGTGTAGCTTCCTTCAGGCATCTCTTGATGGCGTTTCTCGATAAAGTCGCTGAGTTCTGAGAGGAAGAGCAGAGGATTCTGCTTGTTCTCTTCGCCCCAGCAAGTATCGGTACCCTTGTGGCAGGTTGGGCCGTCGGGATGAGCTTGAATGAGGAGCGTGTCGTTGTCGCAGTCGCTCTTGATGCTGACCACGTGGAGGTAGTTACCACTGGTCTCGCCCTTTGTCCAGAGGCATTGACGTGAACGGCTGAAGAAGGTGACAAGACCTGTCTCCTCTGTCTTCTTCAACGACTCTTCGTTCATGTAGCCGAGCATGAGCACGGCCTTTGTTGTTGCATCCTGAATGATGGCAGGCACGAGGCCGCCACACTTATTGAAATCTATGTTCATAGTCTTATATTGATTCCTTCTTTCTTAAGATATGCTTTGAGTTCCGGTATGCTGATTTGTCCGAAGTGGAAGACGCTGGCAGCAAGGGCAGCATCTGCATGTCCGAGGGCAAAGACGTCGCGGAAGTCCTCCATCTTGCCAGCACCTCCGCTGGCGATGACGGGGATGGTGAGTTCCGATGCAAGGCGGCTGAGGGCTTCGCAGGCAAAGCCTTGTTTCACGCCATCGTGGTTCATGCTGGTGAAGAGTATCTCGCCGGCTCCCCTGTCGTTCACTTCCTTTGCCCACTCGAAGAGGTTGCGTTCCGTCGGGATGCGTCCCCCGTTGAGGTAGCATGTCCATCCCTTCTCGTCCTGGTGAGCGTCGATAGCGACCACGCAGACCTGACTGCCGAAGTGGCTGACTATCTCGTCGATGAGCTGCGGGCGACGCAAGGCTGCGCTGTTGATGCTTATCTTGTCTGCACCGGCAGAAAGCATTCGCTCCACGTCGGCCATCTCGCTGATGCCGCCGCCTACGGTGAAGGGGATGTCTATCTCGGCAGCCACCTTCTGCACCATATCTGCGAAAGTCTTGCGACCTTCGTGACTTGCTGTAATGTCGAGGAAGACCAGTTCGTCTGCTCCATGCTGACTGTATATCTTGCCCAGCTCTACAGGGTCGCCTGCCTGCCGAAGCTGCAGGAAGTTCGTGCCCTTGACGGTCTGTCCGTCTTTGACGTCAAGGCAAGGTATGATTCGCTTTGCTAACACCGCTTTTATTTAAGGATTTAACGATTTAACGATTTAAGGATTTTAGGATTTATGATTTGACAATTTTTGTTTTCAACTCATGGTTATTAAGTTCTTCAAGTCAATCTTTCCCTCATAGAAAGCTTTACCGAAGACGACTGCTGGGATGCCTGCTACTTCGAGGGCGAGGATGTCTGCTGTGCTTCCTACGCCTCCGCTGGCGATGAGGTGGCACTCGGGATAGCGCTGCATGATGCTGCGATAGAGTTCGACAGCAGGCCCGGCAAGCGTACCGTCCTTGCTTATCTCGGTGCAGAGCACGTTCTTGGTGCCTTCGTTCATGTAGCGTAGGAGGAAGTCTTCGAGCTTGACATCCGAGTCTTCTTTCCATCCGTTGATGGAGACGTATCCGTTCCTGACGTCTGCTCCGAGGATGAGTCGGTCGGCTCCGTACTTGTGGAGCCAATTGAGGTAGCGTTCAGGTTCTGTGATGGCGATGCTTCCTGCTGTCACGAGTGCTGCTCCTGCTTCGTAAGCTTTCTCCAAATCCTCGTCCGTCTTGATGCCGCCGCCGAAATCTACGATGAGCTTCGTGTGGGTCGTGATGGCCTTGAGCGTAGCAAGGTTCACCACGTGCTTGCTTTTGGCACCGTCCAAATCGACGACATGCAGCCTCTTCACCCCTAAGTCCTCGAACTGCTGAGCCATGTCGAGGGGGTCGCCATAGACCTTTTTCGTGTCGTAGTCGCCTTTGGTCAGGCGTACGCACTTGCCTTCTATGATGTCTATTGCAGGTATGAGTTCAATCATAGTTCAAGGAAGTTACGGAGTATCTGCTGCCCTACTCTGCCGCTCTTCTCGGGATGGAACTGGGTGGCAAAGAAGTTGTCCTTCTGCATGGCTGCGCTGAAGGGGTGGATGTATTCGGTGACGGCTGCCGTGTGTTGGCAGACAGGGACGTAGTAGCTGTGGACGAAATAGGCGAACTCACCATCCAAACCCTCGAAGAGTGAAGAACCAGAGTTACCATTATCCTCTGATTGGTTGCTTTTATTCTTCATTCTGAGCTCTTCGCTCTGCACAGGGTGCAGCGTGTTCCAGCCCATGTGCGGTATCTTGTCTTCATGTCGGAGCGGCACGAAGCGTTTGACTTCTGCGTCGAAGATGCCGAGGCAATCCACGTCTCCTTCTTCCGAGTGCCGGCACATCAGTTGCTGACCGATGCAGATGCCGAGAACGGGATTGGTGAGCGATGGGATAATCCTGTCCAGCCCTCTTTCCCGCAGGTAGTGCATGGCATTGCTTGCTTCGCCCTGTCCAGGGAAGATGACTCTGTCGGCACTGCGCAACTCCTCTGCATTGTCTGTCAGCAACGGCTCCACTCCCATTCGCTGCAAGGCATGGATGACGGAAAAGATGTTCCCTGCGTTATACTTTACTACCGCAACCTTCATGCTACCTTATACATATTTATATTATAATTCGGGCGCAAAGATATGAAAAAAAGATTAAAGATTAAAGATTAGGGATTAATAATATGCCCAAGCGGGCGAAAAAGGGATGAATGCATTTGTTTCCGGCCTTTTCAGCAGCCTTAGAGACGACGATTGGCAGAGGGGTACGAAAAAAGGCAACGCTTGCTTGCCATGAAGTTCGCGTTGCCTTTATGCGGTGGTCTCCTATCGCCTTAGAGTATTCCGAGTTCCTTGAAGACCTTCTTGAGCTTGACTACAGATTCGTCCACCTGCTCGTGCGTGTGGTTTGCCATGAGTGCATAGCGGACGAGTGTGTCCTGCGGTGCACATGCTGGCGGGATGACGGGATTGATGAAGACGCCTTCGTCGAATGCTTTAGCCACTGCCATGAACGTCTTGTCGGTATTGCGGACGTAGAGGGGGATGATGGGGCTTTCTGTGTCGCCAATCTCGAAGCCTTCCTCACGGAAACGTTTCAGGGCATAGTTGGTGACGTCCCAAAGTGCTTCCAGGCGTTGGGGCTCCTGCTGGATGATGTGCAGTGCTTCGCGTGCTGCTGCTGTGGCTGCGGGAGTACAGCTTGCGCTGAAGATGTAGGTGCGGGCTGTATGGCGAAGCCAGTTGATGACGCTGCTGTCTGCTGCGATGAAGCCGCCGATGGATGCGAGGCTCTTCGAGAAGGTTCCCATGATGAGGTCCACTTCGTCCGTCAGTCCGAAATGGTTGCAGACGCCACGTCCCTGCTTGCCGAAGACACCGATGCCATGGGCTTCGTCCACCATGATGGCGACGTTTTCGTACTTCTTCTTCAGCTCGACGATTTCGGGGAGCTTGCAGAGGTCGCCTTCCATACTGAACACGCCGTCCACCACGATGAGCTTGACGCGCTCGGGTTCGCACTTCTGAATCATCTTCTCGAGGTCCTCCATGTCGTTGTGCTTGTACTTGAGCTGAGTGGCAAAGCTCAGTCGCCGGCCATCAACGATACTGGCGTGGTCGCGGTCGTCGCAGATGACATAGTCGTTGCGATCCACCAGTTGGCTGATGACGCCGCTATTTACGGTGAAGCCGGTAGCGAAGCAGAGGGCCTCGTCCTTGCCGACGAACTCTGCCAGTTCCTTCTCGAGCTGGACGTGGATGTCGAGTGTGCCGTTGAGGAAACGGCTGCCTGCGCAACCGCTGCCGTATTTCTGCATGGCAGCGCAACCGGCATCGATGATGCGCTGGTCGCCCGTCAGACCTGTGTAAGCGTTAGAACCGAACATCAGCACCTTGCGTCCTTCCATGATGACTTCGGTGCCCTGTTTGCCCTCAATCTCGCGGAAATAAGGGTAGATACCCTGCGCCATAAACTCCTGAGGGAGCGTGTATTTGGCGCATCTTTCTTGTAATAATCCCATAAACAAATTGATGTGTGCTACGCGACGCCATACCGGGTACTTCTTCCATTCACATGGTACGACGCACGATGCACGATTTTATATTTCGCGGTGCAAAGGTACGAAAATAAGTGAAAAGTGAAAAGTGAAAAGTGAAGAATTATTGGTTTAGCTGCACTTTTTTTCTTATTTCCTAATTCTTCCTCCCCTTTTCTTCCACTATTATCCTCCATTCTTCCTCCTTAATTCTTAATTATTCCCTCTTAATTCTTAATTATTCTTCCACAATTCTTAATTTCTTCGTACCTTTGCAGGCGCAACATGCCACATCGGGATTCGTACATGACAAAGATACTATTCATCATCAACCCCATTTCGGGCACGTCGGATAAGAGCCACATCATCGACCTCATTCCCGAGTACCTGGACAGCAGCCGCTTCGAGTGGACCATCCGCAAGACGGAGCACAAGGGACATGCCGCCGAGTTTGCTGCCGAAGCAATACGCGATGGCGTGGACGTCGTGGTGGCTGTAGGCGGCGACGGCACGGTCAACGAAGTGGCAAGAAGCCTGGTTCACACCCCCACTGCCCTCGGCATCATCCCTTGCGGCAGCGGCAACGGACTGGCCAGACATCTCTATATTCCGATGAACCCCGACGGAGCCCTGAAGGTCCTTGCCGACTGTCACATCGAACAGCTCGACTATGGCATGATTGACCAGGAACCCTTCTTCTGCACCTGCGGCGTTGGCTTCGACGCCTTCATCAGCGACCGCTTTGCCAAAGCCGGAAGGAGAGGACTGCTCACCTACATCGAGAACACACTGAAAGAGGGACTGAAGTACAAGCCCGACACCTACGAGATAACCATTGACGGCGAGCGCCAGGTCTATAAAGCCTTCCTCATCTCCTGCGCCAACGCCAGCCAGTACGGCAACAACGTCTATATCGCACCACAAGCAAGCATGAGCGACGGACTGCTCGACGTGACACTCATGGAGCCATTCACCGTGCTGGAAGCCCCGCAGATAGCCATCCAGCTCTTCAACAAGACGATTACCAGCAACAGCCGCATCCGCACGTTCCGTTGCCAACACCTCCACATCAAGCGCTCGTCGCCAGGCGTCATCCACTTCGACGGAGACCCGAAGGAAGCAGGCGAAGAACTGGACGTCAGGCTGGTCCCGAAAGGCATCCGCATGGTCGTCAACACAAGCGACAGCGCCTTCGCCGACTTCTACCACGAAGTGAACGAAGAGATAACCACTTTGGGCGCAGACATCAAGGCCGACTTCATGGAGGGACATCGCCGCATCACTACCATCAACAAGGAACTCCTGCGCAAGCTGAGGAAGAAAACATAGGGAATAGTAAAACGTTTTTATTGCTGTCCGGGGAAAAGCGCCGGAGGCGCGATAGACTACAGACGGGGGTGTTAGCCCCCGGAACAAGCGCATTAACAAAACCAAGCCCTAAAAGGGCGACAGAGTGCATAACCTGTTTAATATCAAATTGCTTATATCTCTGTCGTCCCTTCGGGACTTTTCATGTTGTTGCGCAATTACCGGGGTTCTTCGCTTCGCTCAGGCGCAGGCGGAGTCCACCCCCGTCTGTGATCTCTCGTCCCTTCGGGACTTTAGAGGTTTCCGCCTGCGCCTGAGCGAAGCGAAGAAGCCCCCATGAGATGCTTTTGTCAAGAAAGCCGAATTATAGGCGCATAAGTAGAGGTGCTCGTGATTTTCCCCGGACAGCAATAAAAACGTTTGTCTATTTCACGAGGGACCTTCCTTGTCGTACCGTCGGAGTAGCGAGTAACGAAAACATCCCCGCCGAGGAAGAACCGCAGCGGGATGGTTGTCTTAGGAGGAAAGCTTTTATTTTGCCTCTCAAAAAGTTGAAATGCCCGTAACCCCTGTCTTTATCGGGGCTGCGGGCATATCGTAGCCTGCAAAATGAGCTATAGGTCCGAATTGTTGAGGCAATACTTGCACCTGCTCCCAGTATAACGACATGACAACCTCACGACAGTTTAGTATCTTTGATATTCATACAATCAGCTCTTTTTTCGTTTGCACGAAAATTATTCACTTTTCTCTTTTCAATATCAACTTAAACACAGCTGCGACTATACCAAATAACCTTTGGGGAAACTTTATAGACAACCCTTTCGGCAATTAGAGTCGTTCCAAAAGTTCTCTGCCCTTGTTGGTCAGATAGTATGACTGCATTGGATGGTTTGGAGATTCAGGGTAGAGCATGGCTATATAACCTTCTGCCAAATTGGGGGCTATGTAGGTGTTTACAAAACTCGACCTGTTGAGCAAGTCCATATCATCCATCAACGCCTTTAGATTTGCGCCATTTTCACCAATAGCCATCAAGAATTTCTTTAAACGCTTATTTTTAGCTTGCTCCTTTGAGGTTGTATGGTGAACTTGTATGGTTGTATGGTTGTATGGTGAACTTGTATGGTTGTATGCACTGATAGTTGTACGCTTGAACGCAACCCATACGAATGCTGCATTCTGATTGAATTCGGGTTCAGGGAGGTTCGCTTCACGACAAGCATCAACCATACGACCTACACCACTGCCCCAGTTCTCCAAGAACGTGGTTTTGAATAGTACGTCAGCAATGGTTGGGTTCTGAGGGAATGAATGATGAGACTGCTTGATGGTTTCAACCGTCAATTCATCTGGTAAATGACCAGTGTTTTCAATCTCCACACGGTCATCATATATGGCGATACCCACAGAACTACTTGTATTATGGAACTGCCTGTGACAAAGGGCATTCGTCAAGGCTTCACGCAGAGCCTCAGCAGGAATTTCCAGTTTTTCTTCTCTCGTAAAGCCTACTATCTTGCCACTAAGGGAAAGATGCTTGAAGAAGAACGCCATGCCAGCATCAAGCAGAGTGAAAAAGTTGCCGTATGCACGTTGGTTGTCAATAAACTCAGTTTTGTCATTTCCCCGGAATCGAGCCATACGGAGCAAAAATTGGGGAAACTGACTGGTATCTCGAAGGAATAGAGCTGCAGCAGCATTCTTTAGTCCGCCATCTGTCGTAAGTTTCAGCTTTCCTACAAGGCTTTCTGTTGACTCCATTAGAGAAGATTCTGGCATTCGGCCTCGTTCAACACCGAGACGGACACCGCCACGAATACGCTGTTCCTCCAGATCAGCAATTGTGATGCCTTCGCAGATTTGGTCTTCCCATTTATGAAGATTTGTCTTGCTACGCATCAATCGATCCTCAAAGATATCACGAGGCATGACTACGGTAGTACTCTCTATTCGCATATAGGGCTTGTTGTCGTATGTATAAGGCGCATCCCAATATGACGGTGCATCCAGATGTAGCGCTATGACCTGACAACCAGGTCGATCAGGCACATCTATGTATTCAACAGGAAGGTCTATCAGCGGTTCCAGTTTTGCTACCTCTCTCGCAATCTCTCTACGTGTGCTGTCTGTCACCTCCTGTCCCAGAATCTTTAATGTAATAGGAGCAATACCAAAGAACAGCCAGCCACCAGCTGTGTTAAGGAAAGCACATGCGGAGCGCATACCATCCTTCAACTCACCCGTTGTTTTCTTCACTTCCAACGTGCGGGTTTCATCTCCTTGTATGATTGCCTTAACATCCTCTATTGTCATAGATGACTTATAATTGTCAATGTGTTTGCAAAGGTACTACTTTTTCTCGAAATGGAAACATAAAATCATCATTTCGCGCGTAATTTAAGCAAATTTTGCCTAAAGTAAGCCTTACTTATAATATAAAGAAACGATTTCTTGGTAAAATTCATTACCTTTGCCAACAAATTCGACGACAATGGAACAGAAATTCAACAATAATCGCTTGGATTTGCAGATACTTCGGGAGTTCTGCGAACGGGAGGGTGAAGAAATCGCTTACCGCAAGGGTGACCAACTGGAACGAGAGGGTGATCCGGCACGGTGGTTTGCCTTCGTCACTGAAGGATGTTTCAAATATGTAAAATATGGCATGAGCGACGACAAGGCACATATTACGTGGTTCTCGTTTGAGGGCGAGTTCGTATGTGACTACCCCACATTTCTCTATGGCCGTCCGTCACAGGCCACAATTGAGGCAATGGTACCCAGCCGTGTACTGAGGGTTACAGGCCAGCAATTGGAACAATTCTTCAATCAAAACATGGAAACGATGAAACTACGAGCCATGATTGGCGAGCACATCCTCAGCCAATTCCGCTCACGCTATCTTGACCTCCATTGTACTACGCCCCGTGAACGCTA
>OMSJ01000022.1 GCA_900313705.1 uncultured Prevotellaceae bacterium | reverse complement strand
CCAGGGCATCGCCCTGGGTAGGCGGACAATCGTAAAATTCGCCCTGAAAGGGCATAAGCCTTACCATGCCTCTTTATGCTTTTGCCCTTGCAGGGCGCCGTTGCTACGCTTCGCATTAACCCAGGACGCTCTTGCGCTCCGGTAGGTGCTCAGGCGGCAAAGCCGGACGTCCCTGGGCTGGGAGCTTTATGGCCTTCCAGGCCGTCCAGCGGAACTTCCGAAACTTAAAATAATTACTGAAGTTTCGGATGATTATAATCAACCACAGATTAAGCAGATTAAGCAGATGTAAACCTCAGATGGATAATTTATAAAACGATTTAACGGATTGAGCGATGCCCTTAATCGGATTGAGCGATGCCCTTAATCTGATAAATCTGAATATAATTTGAACATGAATGAATATATAATCCGTTAAATCAGCTAAATCTGTGGTTTAAGATACTTCCGAAACTTAAAATAATTATAATAATGTGTGCTTGATGAAGTAGGTAATTCGAAATTTTTCTGTATCTTTGCACAAAAATTGACGAGAAAAGTAACAAATGACGCTGTTCAATGCCCTTCAAGCAGCTCCGGCGACAGCCCTCATAACCGACCCGACGTGGATATTCTCCCTGGTGCTCGGTATCATCCTGTTCGTGCCGCTGCTGCTCAGACGGCTCAGGGTGCCGCCTGTCATCGGGCTTATCCTGGCTGGCATTCTGGTGGGCCCTTATGGCTTCAACGTGCTGGCGCACGACAAGTCGTTTGAGCTCTTCGGGCAGGTGGGCATCTACTATATCATGTTCCTCGCCGGCTTGGAGCTGGAGGTGGGCAGCGTGGAGCACTATGGTCACAGCGGTCTCCGCTTCGGCCTCCTCACCTTTTCCATCCCCTTCGTCCTAGGCCTTGCCTCGAGCATCTGGCTCTTGGACTTCAGTTTGCCGACGGCGTTGCTGATGGCCTGCATTTATTCCAGCCATACCCTCGTCACCTATCCAACGGTGGGGCGCTATGGCTTGGCCCGTCACAAAGCGGTCGTGGTGAGTGTGGTCGCTACGGCCTTTGCTCTCTTTGCAGCCCTGTTGGTGCTGGCTATGGTGGTTGGCGGACAGAAACCCGATATCTCGTGGCTCATTTGGCTGATGTTCGGCCTGAAGTGTTCGCTTTATGTAGCCTTCGCCATCCTTGTCTTTCCCCGAGTAGGACGCTGGTTCTTGCGCAGGTTCGAAGATGGTGTCATGCAGTTCATCTTCATCCTGACGGTCATCTTCACCAGCGCTTCTCTGGCGAAGATGGTAGGACTGGAGGGCTTGCTCGGAGCCTTTCTGGGCGGTTTGATAGTGAACCGTCTCATCCCCAAGACCAGTCCCCTGATGTCGCGCCTCGAGTTCGTAGGCAATGCCTTGTTCATCCCTTACTTCCTCATCGGTGTGGGCATGATTATCGACCTCGATATCCTCGTCCGTCATCCAGAGACGCTTTGGCTGGTGGCCGTCATGGTTGTGGTCGGCACGTTGTCCAAGTTGCTGGCGTCTGCCATTATGACGTGGACGATGGGCGAGGGGAGAAACAGCATGTGGCTCATGTTCGGACTGACCAATGCCCATGCAGCAGGAGCCCTCGCTATCGTCACTATCGGTACGGCACCAAGCATCCATCTTATGAGCGACGAGGTGCTTGGCGGCACCGTCATGCTCATCCTCTTCAGTTGCATCATCAGCGGCTTTGCCACCAGTCGCGGAGCCAAGCAGATAGCTTTGAGCGACACGTCCCTCGAGGACAACCAGGGTTCTTACCACGGCAAGTGCCTCATCACCTACAGCCAGGAGGACAATGTCGATCTGATGACGCAGCTTGCCATCCTCATCCGCAACCCCTTCATCCCCGACAGCTTGATGGGACTTCACGTCTCCTACGAAGACCCTTCCAAACCTTCCCTTAAAGGGCAGGCTTTGGGACGCAAGTTGCTCGAGGAGGCTCAGATGGTAGCGGCTGCTGCCGATGTGCCGATGGCAACTGTCAACCGCATGAGCACCAACATTGCAGGCGGCATCCTGCATACGATGAACGAATACGACTGCGGTGAGGTCATCCTGAGCATGAGCGACCAAACCGCCGAAGGCTCGAATTCTTCCCTGGGTCCGCTCATAGATAATGTAGTGAGCGGAAGCCACCGCGAAGTGATGGCAGTCCGCAGCATCGTGACGCCAGGCACCATCCGGCGTGTGATAATTGCTGTCCCGCAGAAGGCAGAGTATGAGGTAGGCTTCTATAAGTGGCTGGAACACATCTGCCGCATTGGCGAAGAGCTTGACTGCCACCTGGAGTATCATGCCCATGCCGACACGCTGCCTTATATAAGAGGTTATATGGAGAAGAAGCACAGCCACGTGCGCTCTCATTATGCCGAGATGAACCAGTGGTCGCAGTTCGTTGGCCTTGCTGACGACTTGAACCTGGGCTGCATGTTCATTGCTGTCACGGCAAGGCCTGGCTTCATCTCTTACCAGAACCAGTTTGAGGAACTGCCGATGCTCATCCATCGCCACTTCAGCCAGGTCAGTGTCATGCTGCTCTTCCCCGACCAGTGGGGCGAGCCGCAGGAAAGTCTCTCCGTCTTCACGCCCAACGGTACGGCGGTGCAGCGTCAGCCACGTTCGCTTGGCGACATGATACGTCGCTGGCTCTTTACGGCAAGGCGCACAGCAGTGGTGTTGCTCCTGCTCTTTTTACCCTTTCACCTTTTCACCTTTTCACCTTTAATGGCGCAGCGTCCCCGCTTCGACAAGATGTCGCCGATGGTGAGGTATGCTGTGTTGAAGGAGCAAGGAGCAAGGGGCAAGGGGCAAGAGAAAACCAAGAGCCTGAACAATCCTCCTGCTCCATGCTCCTTGCCCCTTGCCCCTATGCTTGCACTTATACAGAGTAGTGAGGAGGACGTACTCAAGGAGCACGGCTGCCGCATCTATACACATTGGGGAAACATATACGCTGCCGCTGTTCCCAAGACAGAGCTTGCAGCCCTCTCGCTTCGGCCAGAGGTGACGCGCATAGAAAGCGGGGAGCCTTGTCAGGCCATGACCGACACCTCTGCCATCATCACGCGGTCGGACCTCCTGCGCGAAGCGACATCTTACCGCCCTGCCTACACAGGCAAAGGCGTTGTGGTGGGCATAATGGACATCGGCTTCGACCTGACCAATCCCACATTCTACAGCCGCGACCTCAGCACCTACCGCATCCGTTCCTTCTGGGACATGCTGGACTACGATGAAGTGAAAAGTGAAAAGTTAAAAGTGAAAAATGAGGCCTACGGCATGGAGCTTCCGGTAGGCAAAGCCTATACGACAACGGAAGACATTCTCGGCAAGGCCTGTTCCTCAGACAGCCGCCTGCAGTATCACGGTACGCATACTTCCAGCACAGCAGCAGGCAGCGGCTATGACTCGCCCTATATCGGCATGGCGCCCGATGCTGACATCTGTCTCGTCTCCAATGCCGTCTCCGATGACAAGGAACTGGTGCCCGACTCCCTGTGGGACTTCTACGGACCGGTGGCGGACCTGCTTGGCTTCGAGTACATCTTCCGCTATGCCGACAGCGTGGGCAAGCCCTGCGTCATCAGCTTCAGCGAGGGTTCGCATGAGGACCTCTTTGGCGAGGCACAACTCTTCAGCGCTGTCCTCGACAGCCTCGTGCGCCCGGGTCGTCTCATCTGTTCCTCAGCAGGTAACCAGAGCCTCTACGGTACCTACATGCGAAAGCCGATGGGGAAGCAGCGTATCGCCTCCCTCATCCTCCCGACGGGCAACACGACTTACATGATGCTGCGCAGCCAAGGGGACTTCAACATCCACCTCGACTTCATGGAAACGCCTGCAGAAGCACAACTCAACTACGTCAGGCCAGTCTCCGACGTCCTTGCCGCAGAAGACAGCTTGCTCATCGACACCGTCACCGCCGGCACCCTGACATTCGAGCTCACGTTTGGCTGCTACCCCTGTTGCTATAACCCCGAGCAGTTGGCGACCGACGTCGTGATAAGAAAGATAGGCAAGGGAGTGATTACCTCGACACAGATGGGAATCGGCATCAGCGGAGAGGCAGCGGAGGTGGAGGTCTTTCAGGAGAAAGGTTGGCTTACGTCCAAGCCCGAATATCCCGACTATCAAGATGCAGAGTCAACGCACAACATCCACTACCCGGCCTCCGACCCAAGCGTCATCTGCGTCGGTGCCACTTCCTACAGGATAGGCTTCATCAACTGCGACGGCATCTGGATGGACTACAACAGAGGCATAGGCGGAGAAGTGGCGAACTATAGCAGCAGAGGTCCTACACTCGCAGGTCACATCAAACCCGACGTGCTTGCTCCAGGCACGAACATCGTGGCAGGCTTCAATAGCTACTACTCGGAAATGAACCCCGGCGACTATATGACCGATTACGATGTAGGTCGCTATACCTTCAACGACCGCAGCTATGCCTGGTCATCGCAGAGAGGGACCAGCATGGCATGTCCCATCGTGGCGGGCATCATTGCACAGTGGATGGAAGCCATACCGACGCTGACGCGTGAGCAAGTCATCGAGACCTTCGCCGCCACTTGCCGACGCCATGACCCCTCGCTCACATATCCAAACAACGACTACGGCTATGGCGAGATAGACGCTGAGGCAGGGCTGAACTACCTGATGTCGCATTACGACAAGATAGAAGAGGTGCAAGGGTTTAAGAGTTTAAGGGGACAGGATGAAATATACAATCTCTCCGGACAACGCCTGAACAAACTGCAAAGAGGCATCAATATAATTAAAGGAAAGAAAGTAGTGAAAAGGTAAAAAGGTAAAAGATTGAAAAGGTGAAAGAGTGAAAAGGTAAAAAGGTGAAAGAGTGAAAGGTTAAAAAGTAAATAACTGAAGTCTCGGATGATTATAATCAACCACAGATTAAGCAGATTAAGCAGATGTAAGCCTCAGATGGATAATTTATAAAACGATTTAACGGATTGGGGCGATGCCCTTAATCTGATAAATCTGAATGAAATTTGAACATGGATGAATACTTAATCCGTTAAATCAGCTAAATCTGTGGTTTAAGATACTCCCGAAACATGAATGAATAAATAAAGAAAGTGATACAAGTACGCAACATTAGGAAAAGCTTCGGCAGCCTCGAGGTGCTCAAGGGCATCGACCTCGAGATAGAACGTGGGAAAGTAGTCAGCATCGTCGGTGCAAGTGGTGCCGGCAAGACAACGCTGCTGCAAATAATGGGCACACTCGACAAGGCCGACAGCGGCAGCGTCATCATCGATGGCGTGGACGTTATGAAGCTCAGCGACGCCAAGCGCTCCGCCTTCCGCAACAAGCACATGGGCTTCGTCTTCCAGTTCCATCAGCTCTTGCCTGAGTTTACCGCCCTGGAGAACGTGATGATGCCAGCCCTCATCGGCGGCACATCAAGGAGCGAGGCAAAGAAGCGTGCCGAGGAACTCCTGGCATTCATGGGCCTTTCCGAACGTGCCTCGCACAAGCCCAACGAGCTTTCCGGCGGTGAGAAGCAGCGCGTGGCCGTTGCCCGTGCTCTTGTCAACAAGCCCGATGTCGTCTTTGCCGACGAGCCCAGCGGCTCCCTCGACACCCAGAACAAGCAGGAGCTGCACCGCCTCTTCTTCGACCTCCGCGACCGGATGGGGCAGACCTTCGTCATCGTCACGCATGACGAACAGCTTGCCGACCTTGCCGACCGCAAGATCTGTATGCGCGACGGCCTTATCGAGTTACAGCAATCTTCTTCCCGTCCTTGATGAAGATGCTGTGGGATAGCCTGCTGTCGTCGATACGTCGGCCCAGCATGTCGTATGCGGCGGGGGCTTTTGGCTTTGCTTGTACGGCAGGCAGGGCATCGGGGTCTGCCTCGATGAGCTTCAGCGGCATCCATGTTGCCGGCTTCATGGGCGAGGCGTCGGGGATGCGTTCCACCTGTTGCTGGGTGTCGCCGCTTGTAAGTATTTCGAGATTGACGCTGAGGTTCTGACCAATGGGAGCTGCGTTGAGCCCAATGGCTGACCAGGGGATGCTTATCTCCAGTCGATAGTTTGTCGATGCCACGGTGCTGGCGGCATGTACTGCTGGCAATGAGGTTGGCGACCAGTCCTTGCCGTTGCCTTTACTGACGGAGACTGTGCCGTTTGGCAACATGCTGAAACGATAGGCTGTGCCAATAGGGACGTCCGTGCTGGCTCCCTTGCTCTCTACGTAGAAGTTGATGCCATCGGGGTATTCCCCTTCTGAGCTTGCTTTGTTGCGATAGACGAGGCAGGTCATGTAGAGCATGTCGCTGTCGTAGGCAAAGTCGGTGTATGAGAATGTGCCTGTCTCGCTGCCCATAGGGACTTGCCGTGCTGTAGAGAAATAGTAGGCATCTTCTGAGGTGAGGCGACCATCGATGAGCGGAGTGGCATAGGAGGCCATGAACTGCTTCATGGGATAGCCCTTTACCATTGCCACTTTGCCGTCCAGTCCGCCAACGGCAACAACTATGCCTGTGTCGATGACGGCCAGCGAGTTCCACCAACTACCTTTAGTGGTACCTTGATAGAAGGGCCTGGACATTGCCTTGAAGTCCTTTGCCTGCTGGTTCCCTACATAGACGTACATCTTCATGTTATCGCCGTCGCCGTAGGTGGATTGGTGCGAAAGGACAGTCTCGCCGTTAGGCAGCACGCGGAGGTAAGGTGCTCCTCCCTTGGCGACGGGACAGTAGTTGTGGTTGATGCTACGGTTGCGTTGGCTGCTGGTGCCGTTGACGTAGTAGTTGTTTCTCCAGTTGTTGGTAATAGGGACGCGAACCGTCGTAGGCACAAAGTCACCGACGCCACTCCATCCGTTGTCCTCGATGGCAACGACGATGTACCTCTTGTCGGCAAGCAGTACGGGCACGGGCATTCCGTCGCGATAACCGTCGCGAAAGGAGATGCGTTGTGGCGCAGACCAGGTCAGTCCGCCGTCGAAGCTGCGACAGAGTGAGATTTGCTGCTCGCCAGAGGATGTGTAGGGACTCTCGTCGGCAAAGTAAAGTTGCAGCTCACCGCTTGGCAGTTCGAGGAAGGAAGGTTCCCAACATCCGTTCTCGAAGGTGTAGTCAGCATCATAGACAAATATCTCGTCGCTCCATGTCCTGCCGTTGTCGGTGCTTCTGCGCAGTCGGATGCCGAAGCGACGGTCTTCTGTATAGGGTTGGGAGGGACGAGGGTTGTAACCGACGATGATGGTTCCGTCGGAGAGCTGGATGAGGTCTGGCACGCAGTTGGGCGTGTTGTTGGCATTAGGTGCGATGAGGGTAGCAGGGGACCAAGTCCTGCCTTTGTTCGTCGAAAAGCTAACCTTGATGCCTCCGCTCTCGCAGCAAGCCAGGAGCCTTCCGTCGCTGAGTTCTATCAGACGTCCATAGCCGCCACCGCTGAAGATGTTTACCGGTGTGCGAGCATCCCAGAAGATGCGGCTGCCGTTGTAGCGAGCTACCGTTGCCGAGAAGCTGCAAAGCGGTGAGAGGAATATATATAATAATATGTATAGCTGTAGAAGAACTTTTCTCATGGCATGACTATCTTTTTGCCCTCATGTATGTAAACGCCTTTCTTTGTTGCCTTATTAACAATACGACCGCTGAGGTCATAACATCTGGCAATTGGACAATTAACTTTTTCACCTTTTTCAATTTCCTCTCCATTTCCCCTTTTCCCTTTTGAACTTCCAATTTCCTCGATGCCCATAGCTTCTTCGTCGAAGATGAAGCTGATAAGCCCGTCGTCTGACTCGGTTATCTCTGTGATGGAGTGGTGCATGAGTTTGTCTCCTTCTGCATTCGTGTTGTAGAGAGTGGCAGCAGGCGTAGAGTTCTCGGAAAGCTCAGTCTGACCCGACGTGCCGGGCCATGGGTCGCCTGCCATACCGAACTTGGATAGGAAATTGTCTGCGGGTATAATGGTCATGCGTTGGTGCGAACGAATGGTGTTGACGGTGTTCTCATGCCAAGCCAGACTGTCGTAATCGACGTGCAGTATCAGGAGTCCGTGTCCGCTGATGTACTTGTCCCAGCCTTCCTGCTGTCGGTTCTCGAGCAGGTAGTACTCGTCGTGCTTCCCGCTATTCCTTAATATGTATGCAGTAGGTTCAGATGTCAGGGCCGGCATGTCTTGTACGGTGACAGGTTCGGTGAGTTCTATGGGTTCGAGCCAGCCGCAGAACATGCGCTCGTAGCTGGTGAAGCCAGCCGGTGTACCTCCTCCTCCGTTGTAGCTACCGTAGTCCAGGATGTCCCAGGAGTACATGCCGAAGCATGAGCCCGCCGTGTCGTAGAAGTCAGGCAGGCCGAAGCAATGTGAGAACTCGTGGCAGGGTGTGCCGATGCCCGTAAAGGTTAGTCCAATCTTTCCATCCAGTTCGGAGCTGGTTGCGTAACTGTCTATCGTGAAGCCATCTATTGTGATAGGGCCGTCGCCGTCTCCTTCATCCTTGGCTTCGCTGAGTGTCCAGGCGTGCGACCAAATGTCTGAGTTTCTGCTGGTCTGTGCTTCGTCGTAGCCGGAATGCACGATGAAGATGTTCTCTACCTCTCCGTCTCCATCCCAGTCGTACTTGCTGAAATCGACTTCATCTTTTATCAGTTGTATGGCTTCCGCTACCATGATGGCGGGATGTTTGTCGTCGCCGATCTCGTTGTTGCTGCCGTAGTAGGAGAGGTTGTTGCTCATCGTGACGGGACCGGCGATGTCGAAGGAGAAGTTGAACTGTCCGTAGCTGGCATCGAGGAAGTAGTCGTGGACGGAGCCTGTGTTGATATTGTCCGTATAACCTTCTACGTTGAATAAGCCATTGAAGTCTGCTTTGCTATAGTAGAAGGGCTTGTCGGGGAAATCGACCAAGATGACCAGGCCGCGCCTGCTTCCTGTCATTGGGTTTTGTCCAGCCCTTCTCTGTGCTCGCCTTGCGGAGTTTTTCCTGGCTCTGGCAGCTTGTCGCTTCTCAGCTCTTGCCTGCCATCGTGCATGTAGCGTGTCGCGGTCCACGAAGCTGGCTATCCCATTACTGTCGCATCGCAGGTAGCGTCCGTCGTCAGTCATGTAGAAGTGCATGACTTCGTCGCCCATTGCGATTGCTTCAATCTTCGTGCCGTCGGCAAGGGTCAGGGTGTATCGCTCGCGTTTGGCTGGAATGGCAGCCAACGAGATGGAGTAGATGCTTATTAAGAGAACAAGTATTGCTTTCTGCATGTTTGTCGGTTATGGATGGTATTTGTGGTATGCGAATGAGATGTTATCGCAACATGATTTTCTTTATCTTTCCGTTTGTACGGCGGATGAAGTATATGCCGGGTCTGACAGAGACGTGACGCAGTTCGTCGGCAAAGCATTCTCCGGTCAGGCACCCTTTCGTGTCGTAGATGCGCACCCTTTCCGTGCTCTCTGTTATCTCAGAGATGGCATCCGGAGTGGCGCGGAAGGCTTCGCTCTCAGCCCAGTTGCTGTTGCGGTAATGGTCGCTGATTGCTTGGACGGCATAGGTGTAGTTGACGTTAGTCCTAAGGTCGCTCAGTCTGAACGATGTGCCTGCGATGCTGTCTTTCTGCAGTACCAGATTGCCTTCGCACCAGAGTTGTAGGTTGTAGAGCTCAGCATTTTCGACGGCCTTCCATGTAGCAGTCGTGCTGCCGGGCTTTGTATCTTCGAAGGCCAGTTCTTCTGGTACGTCGAGAGTGCCTTTTGGCATTACTTTGAGGGTGATGATGCCATCTTCCGATTCCTCGATGTCGTAGAGCGGTTTGCTCATGTAGTTGCCGGTGAACACCAGGCTTGCGGGCGATGAGTTGTCGGTCAGTTCGTGGTTCTCGGTAATGCCTGGATAGGGATTACCTTGCAAGCTTGCCTTCCACTCGTCGCTGCTTTTGGCGTTGTTGGAGCCGATGAGCGTTCCGTTGGCAGGGATGATGGTGAGGCGTTGGTGGCTGGCGTTGGTGTTGACGGTATTGCCGTTCCATGCTCCAGCGCTGTAGTCCACGTGATAGACCAGCATTCCGTGTCCTCTGTTGCTGCAAAGGCCCCAGTCCCAGCCCATTTCCTGTCTGTTGTCCAGGATGTAGTATTCGTTGGGGTTGGCGTTGTTGACGAGCTTGTAGCCCTTGCCGCCCCGGTCGAAGCAGGCAAGGTGGAGCGTCTTTGGCTCGTTGATGATTTCTGTCTGCTGCCATCCCATGAACTCACGTTCGTAGGCCGTATAGCCTACAGGAACCTTGGCCTGCCTTGTGTACATGCCGTAGTCCATGACGCTCCAGAAGTCCATTCCGAAGGCGACGCTCTTGGTGTCGTAGAGGTCAGGCAAGCCGAGTGCGTGGCTTATCTCGTGGATGGCGACTCCGACACCATCGGGCTGTGAGGCTGTGATGACGCCGTTGCTGGCTGCTGTGGGCCGCATTTCGCTACAGGAGGAACAGCCTGAGATGGTGACACCGTCGATGGTGTAGGACAAAGGCACTTCCTTAGGCCAGATGGTACTCTTGTCGCCGTAGCTGTTTGTGTAGTTCTGTCCGAGTCCGGCAAAGATGATGACACACATATCGACCCTGCCGTTGTTGTCGTTGTCGAACACCGTCCAGTCTTCTATGCTGTTCTTTGCTTTGGTGAAGGACTCGCGGACGAACTGGTTGTAGAGCGTATCCTTGCTTCCCCCTTTGTCCCCTCCGTAGTAGCCATAGCCTTTGTCGAGCTCTATGGGGCCAATGACGGTGAATTCCGGCTCGAACTGTCCGAGGCTTTGGTCGATGAAGTATTGTCTCACGCTACCCCAGTTGTCTGTCGAGACGGAGATGTCTGTGCCGTTGAAGAAGGTGTCGAAGTAGCTCTGTATCTTCTGGTCGGTCTGGGCTACGCTGAACTTCTTGTCCTTGAAGGCCGCAAGTATGACGGGTATCTTCTTTGTCCCCCAGGGCTTGACCAGCGCGTTGGCGACGTTGCCTACCTGCATTCTGGCCTGTTGAGTCTTTTGGGGTATGGTGGCGAGGAACTCGGTTGCGGAGAGTCCTGTGCTGTGGAATGTGCCGTCCTGCTCTATGATTACTTCGCCCTCATCGCTCAGGAGATAGTCCAGGTACTCGTCGCCATAAGCGGTCACCATTACGGTCCTTCCGTCGTCGAGGGTCACGCTGCGACGTATTCTCATGGCGGGTACTGCCATGAGCCAAAGGGTGAAGAAGCTCAGCAGCAAGGTGAATATGTAGCGTTTCATAGTCTTGAATCCTTTATTTTGTGCGCAAAGATACGAAGAAAAACTATATTAATAATGTATTATACATAAAAATAACTTGAAGTCAGCAGTTTTTTTGCTTTCCATGTTCCACTTTTCGTACAATTGTTGTACCTTTGCAGAGCAAAAAGCAGCTATGGGGGATTAGCTCAGCTGGCTAGAGCGCTTGCATGGCATGCAAGAGGTCATCGGTTCGAGCCCGATATTCTCCACCACACCAAGGAACGAGAGGTTTGCCACAAGAAAGGCAAGCCTCTCGTCGTTTTATGTGGCTCTGCGCGAAACGGGGCACAGGCCTTTGGTCAAAGACCTACACCTATTTAGCCAATTAGGTACACCTAGTTGGGCAATTAGGCACACCTAGTTATGCAATTAGGCACACCTAATGGGTCAATTAGCTACGTTGCCGCCTGTTTTTCTTTGTAGTTTGTTTCTTTTTTCGTAACTTTGCGCAGTTTATGATTACAGATTGAACTTCAAACGATGAAGAAGAGTCTTATCTCCCTACTTTGCCTTTGTCAGCTCTCGATGCCAGCCTATTCGCAGTCGATGACGGAGTGGGACGACGTGAGCGTCACGAGTCTGAACCGCATTACGAGTCACGACCTCAGCATCCCTTTTGCCGATGCTGCGGATGCACATACGCTTGACCTCAGCCGCTCGCCTTATTTCCTGGACCTCGACGGCACCTGGAAGTTCCGATGGAGCGCTTTGCCAAGCAAGGTGCCCTCTGGCTTCTTTGCCGACAACTACGACGTCAGCAGCTGGGACGACATCGTGGTCCCGATGCCTTGGCAGATGTATGGCGTCCGCAAAGGCAAGAGCTGGGACAAACCACTCTATATCAATACGCGATACCCCTTCACCTATACGAGCGACTACTCCGTCATGGCTTCGCGCCCGAGCGAATATACTTACAACGAACAGATGAAGAACCCCGTCGGTTGCTACCGCCGCTCCTTCACATTACCCGAAGGCTGGCTGCAGAGAAAGACCTTCATCCGCTTCAACGGCGCAGGTCATGGCTACTATGTATGGGTGAACGGACAGTTCGTTGGCTATGCCGAGGACTCCTATCTGCCCAGCGACTTCGACATCAGCAACTTTGTCCGCGAGGGCGAGAATAATGTCTCCGTACAAGTCTATCGCTTTACGAGTGGCTCGTTCCTTGAGTGTCAGGACTATTGGCGGCTGACAGGCATCACCCGCGACGTCTATCTCTGGTCGGCTCCCGAACAGCGTATTGGCGACTTCTTCTACTATACGAGCACGCTCTCATCTGCCGGCACAGCGGGACAAGGCCGCCTGCAAGTCACGCTGGAAGGCGCTTCGGCAAAGGGCATGAGGTTGCAGATGACCTTCAGCGACGGGGATAATGTCGTCAAGGAATACACCAAAACGCTTACCACGGCAACCAGCGTCACCCAAAGCGTCTCGTTTTCGGGCATCGAATGCTGGAGCGCGGAACATCCCAAGCTCTATGACTTGACCATCCGCTTGCTTTCTGCCGAGGGGGAACTGGTCGATATGAGAGCCTGCAAAGTGGGCTTCCGCACGGTCAGCATCCGTAATGACGGGGCTTTGCTCATCAACGGGAAACGTCTTGTGGTTCATGGCGTTAATCGTCACGACATCAGTCAGGAGAACGGCAGGACCGTCAGCCGCGAAGAGATGCTTCAGGACGTGCTGACCATGAAAAGGCTCAACGTCAACGCAGTCCGCACGAGCCACTATCCCAACAACCCCTATTTCTACGAACTGTGCGACGAGTACGGGCTCTATGTCCTCGCAGAAGCCGACGTCGAATGCCACGGAAATATGGGCCTCTCCAGCGTAGAACTCTTCCGCAAGCCTATGGTGGAGCGCAACGAGCGACACGTCCGCACCCTTCGCAATCATCCCTGCATCTTCGGATGGAGTGCCGGCAACGAGAGCGGAGGCGGCAACAACTTCCAATACGTCATGCAAGCCATCAAAGCGCTCGACACCAGCCGCATCACCCACTACGAGGGTAACAGCCAATGGAGCGATGTGTCGAGTACGATGTACGCCAGCTACGACAATATGCTCTCTACCGCCAGAGCTCGACGCGACGGCTATAAGAACGGCTCGAACCAGCGTCCGCACATCCAATGCGAGAACACTCATGCCATGGGCAATTCGATGGGCAATGAGATTGACTACTTCCGCGACATCTACGAACCATACCCGGCAATGGCGGGCGAGTTCGTGTGGGACTGGAAAGACCAGGGTATAAAGATGCCTATAACAGGCAAGGCGAACCAATACTATTGGGCTTATGGCGGTGACTTCAGCGACTTTCCCAACGACGGAAACTTCTGCTGCAACGGAGTCGTCCTGCCTGACGGTACGCCTACGGCAAAGAGCTTCAACATGAAGGGCGTCTATCAGCCTGTTGACGTCCTGCCTGTCGATGCGGAAGAGGGTAGGTTTCGCGTTAAGAACAAACTTCAGCAGAGAAGTCTCAGCGGATATGATATTCAGTATGTTATCAGCGAGGACGGCATAGCTCTTGCTAGTGGGAGACTGCCCGACCTTGACCTTGCTCCATGGGACAGCACAACGGTCACCGTTCCCTATGATGGCATCTCTTTCTCACCCGCACATAGCTACACGATTCGCTTCTCTACGACCCAGCGCGAAGCGACGCCTTGGGCAGAAGCAGGCTATGAGGTGGCAGCTTCGGAAGCTGTCATCCGAGAGGCTTCGGCTCGTCCAGTCTATGCTTACGAAGGCACAGATACCCTCGTCGTCTCAAGCTCAGGCTCCACCTATACCGTCGAGGGCGAGAACTTCTCCGTTACCTTCTCCGGCGGGACGCTTTCCAAGTATGTCCTCGACGGCACGACACTCATCAACCAACCCATGAAGCTCAATACCTTCCGCGTGCCTACGGAGAACGACAAGGCTCAGGAAAGCAGTTGGGAAGCCCTGGGTGTGCGCTCGCTGACGATGGCGAGCGGCACATGGGAAGTTGAGCAAGACGAAGCGAAGCGATGGGTTCAGCTCTCCATCACCGACACCTATCGCACCAGCACTTCCGCCCTGACCTTTACCGTCGGCAAGCAGTTCCGCGTCTATCCCGACGGAGCAATCAGCATCAGCACCTCGACAACCCCGAACATAGAAGGTGCCGTCCTGCCCAAGCTTGGCTTCCGCTTCGAGATGCCATCCTCGGCAGAGAACATCACTTGGCTTGGCCGTGGCCCCTTCGACAGCTATCGGGACCGCAACTATGCTGCGCACCTGGGCATTTATCACAGCACAGCTACCGACCAATGGACAAACCATATTCGTCCGCAGGAAACAGGTAACAAGGAAGATGTGCGTTGGCTGGCTGTCACCACGAAAGCCGGAAAGGGCCTGCTGTATGCAGCTCCAAGCGGAATGGCCACTACCGTAGGACATTGGCGAGCAGAGGACATTTACACGAGTCGCTACAATCGCAAGGGACATCCCCATGAAGTTACCTTCCAGAGGAACACCATAGTCTCGCTTGATGCCTGGAACCGTGCTCTCGGTAACGCTTCCTGCGGGCCTGACGTCCTTGACCGCTATGAGCGGAAACTTACTCAGACTTCCTTCTCCTTCATGGTCCTGCCCCTCATGGAGGCATGTTCCGACACCTTGCTCACCGAAAGAGGATGCGTCGGACTGCCTGTCTGTCAGCCTGTTCGCTTTGGCGACAACGGCAAAGGATATGCCGTCCTAAGCTCAGACAATCCTGCCGGCACGACAATATATTATAGTATAGATGGTGGTGAATTCGTGCCTTATACCCAGCCAGTCGATATGCGCGAAGGCGGTCTGATACAGGCTTACGCTTCTGCCGATGGGCTTGCACGAAGCCTTGTGGGCGAGAAGATGTATGGCTTCTTTGTTGACAAGTCCTTGTGGAGCATCTTCAGCTATGACAGTCAGCAAGGCGGCAATGAGGTGGCATCCAATGCTATTGACGGGGATGAGAGTACCATCTGGCATACAAGCTACAACGGCACTCCGCCCGAATGCCCGCATGAACTCGTCATCGACATGGGACAGACCTACCGCGTAACAGCTTTTTCCTATAAAGGACGCAACGATGGCTCGAATGGACGTGTGCTCCGCTATGAAGTCTATTTCAGCCCGAATCCTTATCTTTGGGGTGAACCTGCGGCAAGCGGAACGTTCAGCAATACGTCGGACAAGCAGACCGTCAGCATTCCCAGCAAGCCCGAAGCACGCTACATGAAGTTCCTCGTCCGCACAGTCGTCGATAATAAAGCCTACGCCTCTGCTGCCGAGCTCTATGTCGAAGCAGAAGCCCTCGTGAAGCCATCAATATGGTGGATTAGCGCCATCAATACTGCCCATCATTATCGCCTACGCGAGAAGCAGTCAGGACTCTACTTGCACTATAAGACAAATGCCAACGAAGGGCATTACTGCTTAGGCGAGTTCGACGCAAACGACCAGTCGTACATCTTCACCTTCACGCGGGCTCCTGGCTTCACAGCCTTCTATAAGTTGAAGGCCAGCGGTCACTACATGTCCTACGACAATAGTGCAAGTTGGCGCATCATTTCGCAAACGACGAGCCCCAGCGACAAGTATGGCTACATCCAGGTGGAGCGACTCGAGAACGGCAATGCCTATCTGCGTTGTGCCTGGCAGAACAGCGACCTCGTCGGCTTCGACTCGAGAAGGGTAGGCAGCTACATCTATGCCAACAAGACTGCTCCCGGCGAGTTCATCCTCGAAGATATCGAAGAAGAGGCGGACGGGATAAAGATAATTAAAAATGAACAATTAAAAATGAATAATGAAGTCTTCGACCTCAGCGGACGCAATGTGCCGAATGATGACTTGCCTCGTGGCATCTACATCATGCGAACACAAGACGGACGTACAAAGAAAATAATAGTTAATCCCTAACCCTTTTCACCTTTTCACCTTTTCACCTTTTCACCCTTTAACCTTTTAACCTTTTAACCTTTTAACCTTTCAATATCATGCTTGTAACACTAAGTGAAATTCTAAAGGACGCCAATGAACGGCATTATGCTGTCGGCGCGTTCAATTGTTTGAGTCAGGAAAACGTAATGGGTGCTCTTGAAGCTGCCGAAGAGCTGCGCTCACCCATCATCCTGCAATTGGCAGAAGTGCAGTTCCCCGAAGCACCGATGGAAATGATGGCTCCACTCTATCTCAAAGCAGCCAAGAGGTCCTCTGTGCCTGTCTGTGTCCATCTCGACCACGGACAAAGCCTCGAGACCTGTGTCCGCGCTATCCGATTGGGCTTTACCTCTGTAATGTTCGATGGTGCAGCACTCCCATTTGACGAGAATGTGGCTGCCAGTCGGGAGGTGACACGTATCGCTAAGGCTGCGGGAGTGGATGTCGAAGCCGAACTGGGCAAGGTGGGCAACTCAGGCGTCGATACTGCGGATGTGTTCACCGATGTGGATGAGGCAGTCCGTTTCGTGGGCAGCACAGGCATCGATGCCCTTGCCGTCGCTATCGGCAACCTGCATGGGCACTATGTTCATACACCTCAGTTGAACATTCAGCGCCTCATCGAGATACACGAAGCTTGCGACCGCCTTCCCCTTGTCCTGCATGGTGGCAGCGGCACCAGCGAGGCAGACTTCAAGGCCTGCATCCACAATGGCATCTGCAAGATAAACGTTGCCACCGCCATCCAGCGCGGCATTATGAAAAGAATAGGGGAACGTCTCTCGCAGAAACCTGACGAAGAATACGTTCCCCTGAAACAAGTGATGATAGATGCCTCCCGCGAAGTCATCGCTGCTCACATGCGTCTCTTCGAAAGCGAAGGGAGAGCTTAGTCAAAAATAAGTACGCGTACTTATGCCGATAAGTACACGTACTTGTTGCCATAAGTACACGTACTTGTTGCCATAAGTACACGTACTTCTGCCCATAAGTACACGTACTTATTTTATATGTTATACAATGCCCTGGGCGAGCATGGCTTTTGCTACCTTCATGAAGCCGGCGATGTTGGCACCTTTGACGTAGTTGACGTAGTCGCCCTCACGACCGTACCTGACGCACTGCTCGTGGATGCCTGCCATGATTTGATGCAGCCGCTTATCGACTTCCTCGGCCGTCCAACTGATGCGCATCGAGTTCTGCGTCATCTCCAGACCGGAGGTTGCCACACCGCCTGCATTCACTGCCTTTCCGGGTGCAAAGAGCTGACGGGCTGCGATGAACTTTTCCGCTGCCTCGGCGGTGCATCCCATGTTGCTGACCTCTGCCACGCATAGCGGCTTAGAGGCAAGTATCTTGTCGGCATCTTCGCCGTTCAGCTCGTTCTGTGTGGCGCAAGGCAGATAGATGTCGGCTTTCTGCTCCCATGGCTTCTTGCCCTCGTAGAACTGAGAGCCGGGGAACTCGTCGGCATAGGGCTGGCAGATGTCGTTGCCGCTGGCACGAAGTTCGAGCAGGTAGTCTATCTTCTTGTCGTCAAGTCCAGCAGGGTCGTAGATGTAGCCGTCGGGACCACTGATGGTGATGACCTTAGCCCCAAGCTCGGTAGCCTTCTTGGCAGCGCCCCAAGCCACATTGCCGAAGCCGCTGAGCGCCACAGTCTTTCCCTTGATGTCGAGGCCGTGGGTCTGCATCATCTGGTTGACGAAGTAAAGTGCGCCGAAGCCTGTAGCTTCGGGCCGGAGAATGCTGCCGCCCCATTCCAAGCCCTTGCCGGTAAGGGTGGCTGCATGGAACTGTGTGGTGAGCTTCTTGTACATGCCGAAGAGGTAGCCAATCTCGCGTCCGCCCACACCGATGTCGCCTGCAGGAACATCCACGTCGGGACCGATATACTTGAAGAGTTCGGACATAAAGGCCTGGCAGAAGCGCATGATTTCGGCATCGCTCTTGCCGCGAGGCGAGAAGTCGGAGCCTCCTTTGCCACCGCCCATAGGCAGGGTGGTGAGGGCGTTCTTGAAGGTTTGTTCGAAGCCGAGGAACTTCAGGATGCTGAGGTTCACCGATGCATGGAAGCGAAGACCGCCCTTGTAGGGACCGATGGCGCTGTTGAACTGCACACGGTAGCCAAGGTTGACTTGTACCTCGCCTTTGTCATCGACCCAAGGCACGCGGAAGGTGACGATGCGCTCGGGTTCCACGATGCGCTCCACGATTTTTGCTTTCTCGAACTCCGGATGTTGATTATAGACATCCTTAATGCTGTCCAGCACTTCGCGAACAGCCTGCAAATACTCTCTTTCGCCTGGATGCTTCTGCTCCAAGCCTTGCATGATTCTTTCTACATTCATGGCAATAGTTGTTAGTTTATCTTTGTCGTTATGACGTTATGACGTTATGACGTTATATCGAAATCACGTTATCACGTTATATCGAAATGTCTTATCCCAGTTCGTCACATTCTCGAAGCCAGAGGTTGCTGCTGGCATCGCTGGGCATTCTCCAGTCGCCTCGTGGACTGAGGCTGCAACTGCCCACCTTCGGGCCGTCGGGCATACAGCTTCGCTTGTACTGCTGAGCGAAGAAGCGTCGGCAGAAAGTCTTGAGCCATTTACGGATGGTGGCATCGTCGTATTTCTGGCCGAAGGCTTGACGGGCCAGCAAGTATATCTTGGCAGGGCGGAAGCCCCAGCGCAACAGATAGTAGAGGAAGAAGTCGTGCAGTTCGTATGGCCCTACGAGGTCTTCTGTCTTCTGTGTAATGTTGCCTTGCTCGTCGGCTGGAATGAGTTCGGGCGAAATGGGGGTATCTACGATGTCGAGGAGGGTTTGTCGGGTGCTGTCATCTTTTGTGCGCTCTGCCACCCAGTTGACCAGATGGCGGACAAGTGTCTTAGGTACAGAGGCATTGACGCCGTACATCGACATGTGGTCGCCGTTGTAGGTGGCCCATCCAAGTGCCAGTTCGCTGAGGTCGCCTGTACCCACGACGAAGCCGTTCATTTGGTTGGCAGCATCCATCAGAATCTGTGTCCGCTCGCGAGCCTGACTGTTCTCGTAGGTGACATCGTGCTTGTCTGCCTCGTGCCCGATGTCGGTAAAGTGCTGCAGGCAAGCCTCCTTGATGCTGATTTCGCGAATGGTAATGCCCAGGAGCTTCATGAGGTTGACGGCATTGGTGTAGGTGCGGTCTGTCGTGCCGAAGCCAGGCATTGTGATGCCCACCACTCCGCGGCGGTTCAAGCCGAGCTTGTCGAAGGCGCTGACGCAGACGAGCAGGGCAAGCGTGGAGTCAAGGCCACCACTGATGCCAAGCACTACTGTTTGTGCACCAGTGTGTTGAATGCGCTTAGATAGACCTTCTGTTTGAATGTCGAATATCTCCTGGCAGCGCTCGTCCAACCTTTTACCAGAGGGCACAAACGGGTACGGGTCGATGATGCGCGTCAGGGAGAACGGACGGGCTGGGACGCGCTCGGTATCGACAATGATGGAGCAGGGGGCAAGGGGCGAGGAGCATGAGAATACATTCTGCCCTGACATTCCTCTTGCACCTTGCTCCTTGCACCTTGCTCCTAATTGGGCTGCTGAAGCTGCAAAAGTCGTGTTCCTTCTGCGTTCGGCACGAATCCTCTCCACATCAATCTCCGTCTCTATCATCTGAGCCTCGAACTGATGGCGCTTTGCTTCGGCCAGCAGAGCACCGTTTTCATAGATAAGCCCTTTGCAGCCAAAGACCACATCCTGCGTGCTTTCGCCGTAGCCGCAAGCGCTGTAAACGTAGCCGCAGATGCATCGGGCGCTCTGCTGGGATAGGAGGTTCTGCAGGTATGCGTACTTGCCAACCAAATCGTTGTCGGCGCTGAGGTTGAAGATGATGTCGGCACCTTGCAAGGTAAGCATCGAGCTGGGAGGCACAGGAGCCCAAAGGTCCTCGCAAATCTCCACGCCGAACGTGCACGAAGGTGTCGAGAAGAGCAGCCGCGGGCTGACTCTCACCTGCTGACCGCAGATGAGCACCGTGCCCTCTGCCACGTCGATGCCGCTCTGGAACCAGCGCCGCTCGTAGAACTCCCTGTAGTTGGGTAAATAAGACTTCGGTACGAGGCCGAGAATCTTGCCGCGCTGGAGGACTGCTGCGCAGTTGAGCAGGCAGCCGCGATAGGGGACGGGCAGTCCGATGATGCTGATGATGTTGAGGCTGCGGGTGGTGTTCATCAGATGGATGAGTGCCATCTCAGCCTCGTCGAGCAGCAGTTGCTGACCGAAGAGGTCGCCGCAGGAATAAGCCGTCAGCGACAGTTCAGGCAGACAGATGATTTCCGTGCCTCTTCCTTCGGCTTGGATGACGAGCGACTCAATCTGCTCGACGTTGTACTGGCAGTCAGCCACCTTCACCGAAGGGATGGCCGAAGCGACTTTGACAAATCCGTGATTCATAGGATGCGAATTGACGATTAGATGAATTGACTGCAAAGTTACGAAATATAATTGAAAAAGAAAAGGGAAAAGGAAAATAAATCATCCAACCTTTTCTCGCCATGACATTGATTAAGCAAGCTTATCTTCGTTCATACGGCTAAACTATATGGTTCATTAGATAGATCTACTATTTGTGGAAAGAACGGTGCATTCCCAACAAAAAGCAAAAGAAAAACCTTTCCCTGTCAAGAGTAGGTGGCAGGAAAAGGCTTCAGATGTAGTGATAAGCAGAAGGGGGGCTTTCGCCGGATAAGCTCGTCTGTTTTCGGCATATCCCCCTTTACTAAGAGGCTTACTTTATCATTTCGACGCTGCGCTTGACGAAGCGGGTGAGGGCTTCACCTTTGAGGAGGCCGTTCTGCAAGAGAGCCAAGTCGATGAGCTGGTGCACGCGGTCGTTCTTCTCGGCATAGCCCTTCAGCACGTCGTCGCGCTTCTGCTGCTCAGCACGGATGTCTTCGCCGCACTTCTTCAGGTCGTCCTTCTCCTCCTGAGTGATTTCCTCGGGCTTCTTCTTGTCCTGTTCCTGACGGAGCACAGCCTGTCGGGCATTCAGTCCGCGCAGCTCTGCCTCGATGGGCTTCAGGGATTCTTCGGTCTGCTTCTCGCAGTCCTCGAGCACCTCGCGGATGAGCGGAGAGTCGGTGTTGAGGATGATGTTGTACATGTCGGGCATCTCACCGTAGAAGGCCATGCCGGGCTGCAAGCGTGCCATCTCCTTCATGCGGCGCATGTACTCGCTCTGCGTCATCATTACGGGCAACTGGTCTTCGCCAAGAGCCTGAGCCTCGACGTTGAAGTCCATCTTCTCTGTCTTGGGTGCTTGCGAGCGGAAGACGATGGAGAGCTTGTCCGAGCGTTCTGCTTCGAGCTTCTCGCGCTTGGTCTCTTCCTTTTGAATGAGGCGGTCTATGACATCGGCATCAACGCGGGTGAATGTTGTCTTCTCCAGCTTCCTTTCGAGCATTCCGACGAGCGGTGCATCGAGCTGACCGTTCATGAGGAGGACGTTGTAGCCCTTCTGCTTGGCTGCGTCGATGTAGGTGTACTGTGCGTCGGGGTCGTTGGCATAGAGATAGACGAGCTGGCCGTCCTTGTTCGTCTGCTGGTCCTTGATGAGGGCTTGGTACTCATCGAGCGTGTAGTGCTTGCCCTCGGTGTCCTTCAGCAGGAAGTAAGCCTTCGCTTTGTCGAAGTAGTCCTCTTCGGTCAGCAGTCCGTAGTGGATGAATATCTTGATGTCGTCCCACTTCTTCTCGAAGTCCTCGCGCTCGTTCTTGAAGATGGAGGCAAGTCGGTCGTTGACTTTCTTAGTGATGTAGCCGCTGATTTTCTTTACGTTGGCATCGCTCTGCAGGTAGCTTCTCGAGACGTTCAGAGGGATGTCGGGCGAGTCGATGACGCCATGCAGCAAGGTCAGGAACTCGGGTACGATGCCCTCCACAGCGTCGGTCACGAAGACCTGGTTGCAGTAGAGCTGTATCTTGTTGCGCTGGATGTCGAGGTTGTTCTTTATCTTCGGGAAGTAGAGGATGCCAGTCAGGTTGAAGGGGTAATCGACGTTGAGGTGAATCCAGAAGAGCGGCTCGTCGGCCATCGGGAAGAGGTGGCGGTAGAACTCCTTGTAGTCCTCGTCCTTGAGGTCAGCTGGCTTCTTCGTCCAGAGCGGCTCTACATTA
>OMSJ01000081.1 GCA_900313705.1 uncultured Prevotellaceae bacterium | reverse complement strand
GCGTCCGTCGCGGTTCTCTATCTTGCGGAAGCCGTACTTCTGCGTATAGACATCGCCGCCGACGGCTATGTTGACGGTGTAGAGGTTAGGCGTCTCGGCGGTCCACAGCTCGGGGTTCTGCACTTCGAGGCGAAGCTGAGCAGGCTTGATGCCGTGCTCTATCTTCGAGACTTGCAGGATGGCTGTCTGTATGGTCCTGCCTGCTGGGTTGACAAGCTCTACGTCGATGCGGGCGTCGGTTGCTTTCTTGCCCATGTTTTGCAAGGAGATGTCGATGCCGAGGAAAGCACGGCCGGGTTTCCATTGACCATTGACCATTTGCTCTTGACCGCCTCTGCGACCGCGTCCACCCATCATGCTTGTGAGCTTCACGTCCTGAACATGCAGCTTCTGACGTGCTTCGAGATAGACGTCACGATGTATGCCGCTCATGCGGAACATGTCCTGGTCCTCGATGTACGAGCCGTCGCTCCAGCGATAGACCTCCACACAGACGAGGTTCTCCGTGCCTGGCTTGATGTACTTCGTCACGTCGAACTCCGAGTCGTTGTTCGGTCCTTGCGTGTAGCCCACCTTCTGGCCGTTGACCCAGACGTAGGCGGCGCTGTAGATGCCGTTGAAGTGGAGATAGATTTCCCTGCCGTCCCACGAAGCGGGCACCGTGACGGTGCGGCGATAGCTGCCCACGGCATTCGGTTCGTTCACGACGGTATAGCCCTCCTGACCGCGGATGAAGGGCGGCAGGTTCTTGAAGGGATAGGTGACATTCGTATAGATGGGTGTGCCGTAGCCTTGCATCTCCCAGCAGGAAGGCACGGGGATGGTCTTCCAAGCAGAAGCGTCGAAGGTCGGTTTGTAGAAGTCGATGGGACGGTCTTCGGGCTTCGGCACCCAGTTGAACTGCCATTGGCCGCTCAGCAGCAGGCGCAGGGAAGAGTTCGGCCAGAGCCAAGGCTTCTGGTAAGCTTCGTCGGCCTTCATCTCTTTCTCGCCTCGGTAGAGGAGCATCGTGGCGCGTCCGGGCTCTTTGTTGATGCCAAAGACGGCCTCGTTCTCCCAGTCGTTGACGGACTTTTCGGCAGCGTTCTGTGCCTCTACCTTGAGGTTGGTCTTGACGAGACGCCATTGGACGTACTCGCTGGCGTTTGTTCCCTTGAGCTGCCAGACGTGTCCGCCGGGCTGACAGGTGTCGTTGTATCCCAGTTTGAGGCCGCTGGCGGCGCAGGTCAGGACGACCGTCTCTGTTCCGCTCTTCTCGATGAGCCATTGTTGGTTGGCGTTCCTCGTCTCGAGTTGCCAAGTGAGCACTTTGCCCTCCTGCGAGCCGTGGTTGCCGTTGTCGAGAGCCACTTCGGAGGCAGGGCTGTAGAGGCACCAGTAGCCGGGCTTGTCGCTCTTCACGATGCGCCACACCTGCGAAGGTGCTTTCTTGTTTGAGGGTGAGAAGGTGATGGTGCCGCTCTGACAGTCGAGGGCAAGTCCGTCGCCTATTTCGAGGCGGTAACCTTGGTTGGGGTCATAGTCCTGAGCATGAGCCATTGACCATTGACCATTGACCAATGGCCATTGTGCCAAGACCAGGAGAAGTAGGGAAAGGATTCTTCTTGTCATAGTAGTTAGATTATTGTTATTTTGTGCGCAAAGATACAAAAAAGTTTTAGAATGAAGAAGGTTTAGCCCGACAAAAGTCATTGAAGCGTCAAGAATGAACGAGTAGAAAAGCTTATTGCGGTTTTAGAGAAGGGGTAACTCCTCCAGATACTTGTCGAAGTCGCTTCGGAAGAGACGGTCCTGTATGATGCGGTATTTCTCGAACTCCGTCTCTGCGTGTTCCCTTGCTTGTTCTGCTGTGACACGGCCAAGCGTCTGTAGCACTTCGTTGCCGCCTGCAGACAGAATGGTGTCAATCTGCTTTGCCCAGTCCTCCATCGTCATGGGTATATGGCGCTTTGCCATACGCTCGGCCAGTTCAAGTACGCCATTCACCAGTTGCGCCATGTCTGCCAGTTCCGATTCCTTCAGATAGTTCTTGGCTATGGTCACATCCGTCTTGACAATCTTCCCGTCGGGGGCGTCCTCCCATGTGGTCAGCCCCATGTGCTCCCGTTCAGCATCAGCACGCTCCACTATCAATTCCGCAGCCGTCCGACCATGTACGGCATAGTGCATCTTGTTTTGCATCATTTTGAAGAAGAGCCTTGTCGTGGGAGCATCTCGATTGTAGTCAATGGCTGTGGCATAGATGTCCGTGAGCTTTTGGTAGAAACGACGCTCGGAGAGACGTATCTCCCTGATTTCTGCCAGCAGATGCTCAAAGTAGTCTTCGTCCAGAAAGGTGCCGTTCTCCATTCGCTTCCTATCGAGCACATAGCCTCGGATGGCGTAGTCTCGGAGAATGTTAGTTGCCCATTGGCGGAACTGCGTAGCACGGATGGAGTTGACACGATAGCCGACGGCAATGATGGCATCGAGGCTGTAGAACTGCGTCTGATAGTTTTTCCCGTCGGAGGCAGTAGCCGAGATTTTCTCGGTAACTGAATCCTTTACCAGTTCGCCGCTTGAAAAGATGTTCTTCAGGTGTAGCCCAACGTTGTCGGTAGAGCAGTCAAACAACGTTGCCATTGCTTTCTGCGTACACCAGATGCTTTCGTCTTTGTAGAACACTTCGATGCCTTGCTCCTTTCCTTCTATCTGAAAGATAAGGAACTCTGCCGTGCTGTTTCTTATTTCCCTCCGCTTTGCCATATAGCTTTGTGTTGCATTTCGGGTGTAAAGATACAACTTTTTCACCGATTCTTCAAACTTTTCTGTGCAAGATGCTTCGCGTTTCAAGAAAATAGTCGTAACTTTGCGCTGTGTTCTTCGGAATACATCATTTTATTTGCTCATTCGCCACACGAACTGCAACCTCCTGAAGTGAACGAGCAAATCTAACACTAAGGAGCTTGTGCCTAAGCGCAGGCTTCCCATAAGTGTTAGAGGTTGTTGCAGACCTGTGTGGCGTATGGCGAAGACTTGCGCTTTCCTTTTACTCATAGGTTTGACGCAATTAGCGAGAGAAAGGAGTATTAACGATTAAAATAAAATGATTATGAACAGAAAAAGTTTTTTGCGTGTGATGGCCATCATGTTGGTCTCTACATTGAGTTTAGTTTTTTCTTCGTGTAGCAAAGATGACGAGAACGAAAAGCCATTGAATGTTGCTGATGCCATTGGCACATGGATGTGTGTGGAAAGTACTGACACATCGTATGGGCAAGCGCATAGCGGTTTACTCGTCGGCGCTCAGATAACAATCAAGAGTGACGGCACATACACTTCGACAGCATCAAGCTTTGGCGCAACTGGCACCTATGTGGTGAACGAGAACACCATTACGGCAAGAAACAATAGCGGTGATACATTCGTCGTTAAGGTTACCGTTAAGGATAATCGCATGGTTTGGGAAGGAACGGCAAGTACAGGTGTGAAGTTCAAATACGTATTTAATAAAGTATAAAAGATAAAGTGACGACGGATGACATGAAAGTATGTCCCGTTCAACTTCTCAGGTTAAAACTCCAGTACCACCGTGGGAAAACTCCAGTACTACCACGGTGGTACTGGAGTTTTCCCACGGTGGTACTGGCTCAATCGCAGTAGTTGATTTGCTCTTCGTAGCGGTCAAAGGGCAGATTCTCCATGATGCCTACACTCTTGAGGGCTGCCTGAATCGTCTCCTGATGCTTTGGCGAAAGGGGCAGCTCGCCGCGACGATAAGCAAAATAGATGTTGCGCCCGAACTCTCCAATCAGTATCTTCATGAATGATTGGTACTGCTGCGGGAACATCTTCTTCTGTAATCCGGTGAAGCCACGAGCGTACATCACGGGCTTCGAGTCGCGGTAGAACTTGCAGCCTTCGCCCTTCGTGCACTTGCTCGGGTTGATGAGGTGGAGGAATGTCTCGGTCTGTTGCAGCCTGGGGAAGGCAATCTGGTGCAGACAGGTTGCTGCCAGGGGGCAGTCTTCGTGCAGGCAGACGGTATAGTCAGCCGGCATGGTGGAATAGTTTCTTCTTGGCATAGTGGTTAGGTGATTGTGTTATCAATAAAGTATTTTCTTTCCGTTGATGATGCGGATGCCTTGTCTGTGTGTCCTGCTCTGCTGGCTGGGCGAGTGCGAAGAACTGAGGAGCTGACCGGCAAGGTTGTACGAATGGGCATTGGGGCTTGAGGTTTGTTCGTGGCCAGTCGTGCTTTTCCCGTTGTCGATGGCTTTGATTCCGGTCGGGATGGGGCGTATGCCGGTGAGTCCGAAGTCGATGTATTGACCGCCGCCTTTGTTCGTGCATTCTATGGCAACGATGTTGGTGTCGTCGGGAGTCAGGGCGTCCATCGCTTCCTGGCTGAGCGGGATGTTTTTGTAGGCCGTCAGGTAGCCGCTCTCCTGGAATGCTATGACGCCGTTGAAATAGACCGTCACGTCCTCATCGTGGTGAATCCTTCCGGCCAGGGCCTTCATCTGCTCGGGCGTGAAGCCTGTCAAATCAAGATGATAGCGCAGCCGTATGACAGAACTGTTCCACGTCGTGTTCACGTGGCTGCCGGGTGGATTGCTGGCACCGAAGCCGGACAGTCCATCCTTCCAGCCTGCCTCGTTGTAGCCAGACATTGTCCAGGCGGTATTCGAGGCTGTGCTCGTAGCTGTCTGGTACTTCCATGTCTGCGGCTCCGCCTCTGCCGTCGGCAGTACGTCGCATTCTTCGTAGCAGTACACGTCCAGCAGGTGATTCAGTTCGCTCTGTGTGATAATGAGTACCGAACCTTCCTCGGCCTCTTCTGGCAGCATGAATTCGTTCTCGTCGCAGGGATACCACTTGACTTCGTCGGCATTACCGCTGCGGCTCATGGCCTGCTGGCTTCGCTCCGTGGAGTTGTAGAGCAGGAACCATCCGGAACCGTCGAGTGCGGGGAAAGTCTGTGGGGCGCGAGCCTTGGGTATCTGCGAACTGAAGATGCGCTGTGGGTCGGAGAAGCTGGCACCCGTCGCCCTGATGGCGTTGGTATGCGTCTGGCAGATGTTCCGGTCTGAATTATAGAAGAAGCCATTGTAGGTGTCGCCGGTCTTCTCTATGTGCATGTCGTTGACGGAGAAGCTGGTGGAGAAGAGGGTTCGCGGAGTGGAGAAGCGAATCCATTCCTTTGTGGAGGAGAAGCAGACGATGTTCTTGTCGCCGCTCTTTACACTCCAATATATATAATATGTAGAGGTTGCCTCGTCATATATCCACTCAGGCGATTCGGCTTTGCTCAGGTCTGTAGATGAGGGCTTGACCAGGATGTTCCCGTTCCCTCCAGGCTGCCAGTTGACGAGGTCCTCGCTCATCAGATGGTAGAACCCGGGCTTGCTGTTGTCCGTCATAGCTGCTACCAGGTGGAAGACGTCCTTCCCATCGACTTGTACCCTGCGGATGAAGGGAGCCTTCATCTCCACGTCGGCATACTCCCCTTGCATGATGTCGCGGCCAGCATTGATGGTTTTCCATTTGGCTCCGTCCAGGCTGTAGGCGTAATGGAGCTTCTTGCTTGTCGGCAGGGTGTAGGTCAGCAGGTAGGCTTTGCCGCTGACACTTGTGAACTCTGGTGCCGGTGTCTTTGCAGGCATGGGCTCAACATGCAGGTCGGTATTCGGTGTGTAGCTGCGCAACTTCAGTCCGCAGTCGATGAACTGGCCGCCTGTGGTCTGCTTGCAATGGATGGCCATGACGTTGTCCGAACCGTCTGTCTTCAACGCCTGGAGTGCTTCCGGCAGCAGAGGCCACATCTCGTACTTGGTGTTGTAGCCAGTCATCTTGGCAGCAAGCACGCCGTTGATGTATATCTCAGCGTCCTCGTCGTGGAAGAGCCAAAGGCGCAGTTCCTGCAACTGGCTGGCATCGAAGTCGCTGACTTGGAAGGTGCGCCTTATCCAGATGTCGCTGCTCGACCACGAAGTTCTCCCGCCGCCACCGAACCCTGACAGTCCCGTCCTCCAGCCAGAAGCTTCGAAGTCTGTGGCATACCAGTTGTCTGCAGGCTCAGAAGTGGTGTACTTCCATTGGATGCTGGACTTCTCGTCTCCTGCAGCCACGATGGTCGTCGCATCCTTGAAGCGGCTGTTGATAGTACGCTGAATCTTTGCTTTCATGCCGGCTTGCTGTGCCGGAGACACCTTCAGGACTTTGCGGTCGTAGGTCAGGAGGCCGTTGCATTCCTGCTCCACGTCGGTTATCTGCGTATAGACCGACATCCAGAGGCCCTTCTCCTTCTGGAGTTCTTGCAGACGGTCGGTGTAGTGGTCGTAAAGGTTGGCATACGTGTCGGCATCCTCGACGGTGGTATAGTTGACGTCGGAGCCGGCCCACATGTGATTCTCTATGAAGAGATTGATACCGCCGAACTCGCCGCACGAAGCCACGCGCTCGTTTACGGGATTCGTGGCAGCACCCGGGGCAGGGTAGGAGTGAACGTCAAGGAAGTCGCCCATCTCAACATCGACCCACCCCGTCACGGCGTGGACGAAGCGGCCAGGGTCGTGATTGGCAGCCATGACGCTGTTGACAGCCCTTCGGGTGTGCGCCATGCCACGTTCGGGGTACTGCCCCCAGCCTTCGTTCCAGACAACCCATGCACCGATACAAGGATGGTGACGGGTGGCATCGATGATGGCTTCGTTCTCGCGGTAGAAGTTCTGCATTCCGTACTCGAAAGTGCCTATCGCTCCGCTGCCGCAGCCCGAAGGCATGTCCTGCCAAACGACCAGGCCGTTACGGTCGCACCACTCGAACCAAAGGTCGTTCTCCACCTTGATGTGCTTGCGCACCATGTTCATGCCGAAGTCCTTGATGGTCTGAAGGTCGAAGACCATAGCTTCGTACGATGGAGGGGTGAGCAGTCCGTCGGGCCACCAACCTTGGTCCAGCGGACCATAGAGGTAAAGAGGCTTGTTGTTGAGCAGAACGGCGGGATGTCCGTCAACCATGGCTCGCGAGAACTTCCTCATGCCGAAGTAGCCGCTGACCTTGTCTGTCTCTGTCCCTCCTTCGTTCAGCGTAATGTCGAGGTCGTAGAGGTTCGGCTCGTCGGGGCTCCAAAGCTTGGCCGACGGTATGGCGAGGGTAAATGTCTGGTCAGACGGCCCTGTTTGCTCGGCGACTGTCGTGCTGCCGTCCTTTACAGTCAGAGTGACGGAACACGGTGCTGAGGTCTTTACCTTTATGGCAACGGACGAATTGTCTATGTCGGGGATGGGCTCGTAGCTCTCTATATGAGTAGGGCTGACGGGCTCGAGCCATACGGTCTGCCAGATGCCGCTGTTGGGCGTGTACCAGATGCCGCTGGGCGAGACGCTTTGCTTTCCGTTGGGCTGTCCGCCGTTGGTCGGGTCCCATACGGCCACTTGCAGCTCCTGCTCAGCATTCTCCTTCAGGAAAGGCGTGATGTCGAAGGCAAAGGGGTCTGAACCGCCGTCGTGTGTCCCTGCCAACTGGCCGTTCACATAGACGTAGCAACGCCAGTCCACGGCGCCGAAGTGCAGCAGGATGTTCTTGCCGCCGAAGGCTTCGGGCAAAGTGAAGGTCTTGCGGTACATGAAGGTGGCTTTCCTGTTGGAAGAGTAATTCTTGTCCATGATGCCAGAGAGAGCCGACTCAATGGGGAACGGCACCAGGATGGCCTTCGAGAAGGCTGTGGCGCGGCTCTCGTAGTCGTAGTTGATGGTGGCACGCTTGAAGTACTGCCATACGCCATTCAGGTTCATCCATTCCTGTCTCTTCATCGATGGGCGAGGATACTCTGCCCATACGTCTTCTGCTGTCAGCTCCTCGCCCCAGGGCGTCATGACGGGGGCGGTTTGCTTGGTCCATAAACTCTGTGCACATGCACTTTCTGCAAGGGTTAGCATGACGGCCAGTACTGCTACCATGCTACGGCTGATGGTCTTAGTCATAGTCTATTGTATAAGGTGATTGGCTATAGGGAAAAGAAGTGTATGTCAGTTAACGTCGAAGTCTTCGGCTGGCTTCACCGGGCTCTTGTACTCGCCGTTCTGCAGACTTTTCTTTGCGGGGGCCGGGGTGCTGCCGCTCACGAAGGAACGGGCGCTGCCGCGGTACTGCTGCCAGCGCTCCATGATGAGGCGGACGTAAGCTTCCGTCTCGCTGCCGCGCATGTAGCCGAAGCGGACATCGGGGTCGCGGTAGTAACGGGGCTCGGAAAGGAGCAGGATGAAGGGCGCCACATCGTCCCAATACTGAGGGTCACGGCCTGCCTTGCGTGCCAGCGTCTGTGCGTCCTGGACATGGCCCACGCCGCCGTTGTAGGCTGCCAGCGTGAAGCGGATGCGTTCCCCAGCATCCTTGATGTCGGAGAAGGACTGGCTGACTCTCTTGATGTAGCGTGCTGCGGCAGCGATGTTCTGCTCCGGGTCGAAGCGTTTCTCTTCAGGGACACCCAAGGCATCGGCAGTAGAAGGCATGAGCTGCATGAGACCCAGCGCTCCCATCGACGAGACGGCCTCGGGGTCGAAGCCCGACTCCTGATAGCATTGTGCGGCAAGCAGGCGCCAGTCAAAGCCTGCCGTGGCACTGTAGCGGCGGAAGAGGTCGTCGTAGGCTGAGATGATGCCGTGTGCTGCATCCCGCATGACGGGGCGCATGTGGCGACGGACGATGTTCTCCCCCTTTAAGGTGGAGTTAGAGAGGGTCTTGATGCGCTCGGGCTTCCACCATTCGGCAATGGCTTCGCTGAGCAACGTCTCGTCGGGGCGCGTCTGCCATGTCGGCATCTCGAGGGCAATGAAGTCTATCTCGCCTCGCTCCAACTTGTGCAATAAAGACGTTGTGTCCGGGGAAATCTCCATTTGGAGCACCACGCCGATGCTCTGTGCAAAGGCTTCGGCAAGCAGGAACTGAAGGCCCATCCCCTTGCCGTGGTACTCATAATAGGTGTCGGGACCGCTCAGCGTGCCGGCAATAATCGTCCCGCTGCTCTGTATCTCATGCAGGTCGTAAGACCCTACTTCTGTCTCTCCCCAAAGAGGGGAAGAAGGCGGAAGCTTCTCCTGCTTGGCTGTACAGGAGAGTAAAAACAAAAGAAAAAGGACCCCTCCTAATCTTTCCTTAAAGAGGTGGAACCTTAGCTTTGCGAACATCGGGACTGCTTTTCTCCCTCCCTTTAATGGAGGGTCGGGGTGGGTCTTTATGGTTTAATGCGATGAATAATATAAGTCCGCATGATCTCGATGGCCTGCTGGTTGTTGCCACCTTGTGGGATGATGAGGTCGGCATAGCGCTTCGTAGGCTCGATGAACTCTTCGTGCATCGGCTTGAGGACGTCGAGGTAGCGGTCGAGCACCATCTGTGTGGTACGCCCGCGTTCTACGGTGTCGCGCTGAATGACGCGGATGAGACGCTCGTCGGGGTCGGCATCGACGAATATCTTCAAGTCCATGAGGTCGCGAAGCTGCTTCTTCCACAGGGCCATGATGCCCTCGATGATGATGACCTCGCAGGGCTCCACGTGTACCGTCTCGGGGAGGCGGTTGCTGATAAGGTAGCTGTAGGTGGGCTGCTCGATGCTCTTGCCTTGACGTAAGGCCTGTATCTGCTGGGTGAGCAGCTTCCAGTCGAAGGCGTCCGGATGGTCGAAGTTGATGCGCTTCCGCTCCTCGGGCGTGAGTGAGGTGCGTCGTGTCGTTGTAGTAGGAGTCCTGCGGGATGAGCGCCACACGGTCTGTGGGCAGTGTCTCGAGAATCTTCTTCACGACTGTTGTCTTGCCGGAACCTGTACCGCCGGCGATGCCTATGATATACATGATGCCAATTTACTATTTAGCCATTTACCATTTAATTCCCCCTAAAGGGGGTTAGGGGGTCCTTAGTGTTGCCCTCAGTATGTAGTCAACAATGCAGGGCTCTGCGGGCAGGAAGATGCGGTAGCCTTCCTTCTCGCGCTTAAACTTCAGCTTCGTTCCGCCAGCGAATGTCTCGACCTTCGCGAGCTTCTGCTCTGTCAGGGGCAGGAAGATTTGTCTGTCCTCTACCTTATTTAATATATGTATATAGAGCGTCTTGCCTGTTTGTGTCGTTACGCCCCAAGGTTGTGGAGGAACGCATCCGCCGCGCGTGCCGTAGATGCTTGAGCCGTTGACTTTCATAAAGGAACCGATGTGCTTGAGTATCTTGACGGCTTGGTCGGGCAGTTTCCCGTCGGGGCGCGGACCGATGTTGAGCAGGAAGTTGGCATTCAAGCCAGCCGCCGTGACGAGCCGTCGGATGAGTTCATCGCCATCTTTATAGTTCCTGTCGGTAATGCTGTAGCCCCATGTGTTGTTCATCGTCATGCAGGTCTCCAGGGGGAGCTGCGAGACTTTCTGCTCGCCGGAAAAGCCAGCGGTGTTCTGTCCTGGCAGGTCTTGTTCGAAGAGCTGGAAGTCCTCGAGGCCGATGGGCGAGCCATGATGATTGTTGCCGATGAGGCAAGTGGGTTGCAACTTCTTGATAAGTGCGTACTGCTCATCGAGCCGCCAGTCGAACTCCTTCTCCTTGTGGTCCCACATGCCGTCGAACCAGATGGCACCAATCGGGCCGTAGTTCGTCAGCAGTTCCGTAAGCTGGCGGTTCATAAAGTTGTAGTATGTGTCCCAGTTCGTGGTGGCTGGGTCGTGCGGGCAGTTCTGGCAGGCACCTGTCGGATAGTCCGTGCGTTGCCAATCCATGTGGCTGTAGTAGAAGTGGAGCTTCAGCCCTTGCTCCTGACAAGCCTTTGCAAGCTCACCAACTATATCGCGCTTGAAGGGAGTGGCATCGACGATGTTGTACGGGCTTGCCTTCGTTCCGAACATCGAGAAGCCGTCGTGGTGGCGGCTGGTAAAGGTGACATACTGTGCTCCTGCCTCCTTGAAGAGCTTTGTCCATTCGCGTGCGTCGAAGAGGGAGGGATAAAAGCCGCCTGCGAGCTTGGCATACTCGTCGCGGTCGATGTGGCGGTTGTGCATCACCCATTCGCCGTCGGCCAGCATGGAATAGATGCCCCAATGGAGGAAGATGCCGAACTTGCGGTCTTGGAAGTCTTCGCGAATGCGACGTGTCTCATCGCTGATGTCAAGACCTTGTGCTGCAACGGCAAGCGTCAGCAGAAAGGTGAGGAAAGTAAAAGCAAAGCGTCTCATGTGATGAAAGAATATAAAAGCCCCCTCTCCTCGGAGAGGGGGTTGGGGGTGAGGTTTTTAGAACATTTTGTCGGGGTACTGACCTGCCTTGTGGAGGGCAGCCAGCTTAGCGACTACCTCGGGACGGTCCTCGGGATAGGTGACGCCGAACCACTTGCTCGTTGTGTCGAGCACTTCGCACGTTGCCTTGCCTGTCTTGATGAGGTGGTCCACCATCAAGGGGATGAAGAACTCGCTCTTGAGGTTAGCCTGGTTCTTCGGGTCGGAGAGGAACGTCTTGAAGTAAGCTTCGCTGTACTCGAAGTAGTCGGGTGTGAAGCCCCAGAAGTTCATGCTGACGGGTGTGGTGTCGGGGATGCTGACCCACTTGTCGTCTTCGTCGAGGTACTGCACGACGCCGTCGCGACGTTCAATCTTTGTGCGCTCTACGACGCCGGTGAGCAGATGTGTCTTCTCGTCGTTCTCGCAGATGCCGCGGCTCACGGTGCCGCTCTCGCTCAGGGTGTTATCTACGCGGAAGCCCACCATGGCATACTTGCCGGTGCTGCCTTCGGGCAGTTCGCTCAGGAACTTAGCCATCACCTTGAAGGCGTCGCGGTCGTAGAAGTCATCGCAATTGAGCACAGCAAACGGCTCCTTGATGACGTCCTTGCCCATGAGGACTGCGTGGTTCGTGCCCCAAGGCTTCTGACGGCCTTCGGGAACGGTGAAGCCTTCGGGCAGAGCGTCGAGGCTCTGGAAGCAGAGTTCGCAGGGGATGTGACCCTCGTACTTGGCGAGGATCTGTGTGCGGAACTGCTCTTCGAAGTCGTGGCGGATGACCCATACTACTTTGCCGAAGCCGGCCTGGATAGCGTCGTAGATGCTATAGTCCATGATGCTCTGACCCTGAGGGCCGAGTGTGTCGAGCTGCTTGAGGCCACCGTAGCGGCTTCCCATACCTGCAGCAAGGAGGAATAATGTTGGTTTCATCTT
>OMSJ01000005.1 GCA_900313705.1 uncultured Prevotellaceae bacterium | reverse complement strand
GTGCCGTCGCAGGTGATGTGGAGGGCGTAGTCGCCGTCCTTTTCCTCAACCTTGGCGTAGGTAGCGTTCTTGCCGCTCAGCTCGAAGTAGCGAGCCACGCCGCCGTTGAAGTTCTCCTCCATCTTTATCGTGGGATTGCCTTCTGAATCATACTCCGTCAGCTTCACGTTGTCAACGTAAACCTCGTGGTTCACACTGTTGCCGGCATCGACGCGGATGCCCACCTTGCCAGTATTAAGCAAAGCGAGGTCGGTCATGTCGCACTGTGTGAAGGTGTCCTCCAGCTTGTCGTCGATGTAAGTATAGACCACGTTGCCATCCACCTCAATCATCACGTGACGCATATCCCAGAAGTCGGCCTGATAGAAGTCGGGATAGTCGGGACCGGCTGCATGCGCCTTCCACGACTCGTTGCCGTTGTCGAGGTGATAGTAGTTGCAGACGCCCCCGTTGTTCCTGTAGTTGGGCGAAATCTGCCACATGTAGTTGCTGCCGCTCTCGTTCATGCCGAAGACGAAGGAGACGTAGCCGCTCTCGATTTGCACGTCTGCCTCAACGGTGTAGTGCATCTTGACAGCATCCTTGAACATGTTGTTGGGGAAGTACTTCACTTCGCTAAGGTTGCGGCCTTCGGTGGTGATGGCGCCGTCGGCCCAAATGGGGTCATTCTTCCAGTTGCCATTTGTTTCATCGAAGTCCTCGTAGTAGAGCACGTCGCCCGTCTCGTTGGCAGTCACCTTGAAGTAGTCGTAGCTGGCCGACTCATTGACTTGTCCGTCGTGGTCCTGACGCGTGCCGACCAAGCCGAAGCGGAAGTTGCCGTCGCGAGAGTCGATGAGCGTGAACTCTGTCTGGTCGTCGCGGCGCAGATAGGTGTCGGCATGCTGGCCATCGTTACTGATGACAATCCTCGTAACGAACCAGTTGGTGGTGTTCAGAGCCACACCCTTGTCGGCTGTGTTAATCTCGGCAAGCAGGATGCCGCCCACCTTCCAGTCGTGCGGACGGAAGAGCGACTTCGAACCGTCGAGGCCCACATTGAACTGCCACATGCAGATGCTGCCGCCAAAGCCTTCGTATGCACGGAAAGCGATGCCAGCACCTACTGCATTGATCTTAAACTTACTCTCGATGGTGTAGTTATCAGTAATCCTGTAACTCCACGCCTGAATGCCACAGACCATAAAGGCCAGAAGCATTGCTGCAATTCTCATTCTTTTCATTTTGTTTGACCGTTAAGAATTAATACGTTGGTTATATAATATAATATAATAATGTATGTATGTATTACTGACGCGTTAAATACTTCTTCCCGCCATGGACGACTATGCCATTAGCCACCCTGCCGTTTATCTTCTGACCGCCGAGGTTCTTTTCACTTCACCGAGGCCGTCTGGCACTTCACGAAGCCAAGCCAGGATGTCGTGCGACATCTGCCCCGTCACCTTCAGCCTGCCCGATATGATGCTGCCGTCGGAGAAGGGATTGGAAGCGGAGAAGTCCTCGGAGAAGACCACATCGCCCGGACCGCTGCCGCTCTTCACGCGGATGCTCACATCGTCGAACCAGGCAATCTCCGTCTTGCCGTAGGCATCGTCGTGAGCTTGACGGAACCCTATCTTGCCAAAGGCGAAACTGCCGCCGCGCTCATCTACCAGGACATCGTCGATGTAGGTCTTGACGTAAGCCTCATCCTCTATCTCGAGTCTCACCTTGAAGGGACGGCCCACCTGAATGCTGGCTTCTGCGGGCAAATTCACTTCGCCCAGCAGGGATGCATTGCCACCCAGCCAGCGATGGGGACGCAAGCAGGGATGCTGAGGGTCAGAGGCATTGAACTGCCACATGTAGTAGTCCTGCTGGCCGGTTATGGAGAAGCAGATGCCAGCCGAGAGCTGCTCCACCTCTGTCATCATCTCTATGGTATAAGAAAGCTTCTCGTCCGATGGGTCAATAGACGAACCATTCTTCAGCAGCAAAGCGTCATCGACGAGGAAGACTGACTGGTTGGGATGCAGGGTAAGACTAAAAGAAGAAGACCCTTCCAAACCTCCCCTTAAAGGGGAGGCTTCCTTCGCGGAAAGCTCGCCTGCTTTCTCCCTCTTTAAGAGGGAGTTAGAGAGGGTCTTGCCCGTATGCGGATTGAGTAGTGTGAGCTTCGAGGCTGTAGTCTTAACTGTTATCGTATTCGTAGCAGACGTGGCATCGATGTTGCCGAAGAACCAGACATCCTTCCCGTCTATCACCTTATGTATATAGTTGAAGGGATGCGAAGCGTCCGAAAAGACGACATCCCTTTGGGGAAGGCATTCATCCATCACCTCGCCTAAGGTCTCGGCAGAGGGAACGGAGAGGAAATAAGCCTTGTTCTCTTCCGAAGCAAGCATCCGTGCGACGATGCTCTTCACTTCCTCGTCGCCTTCGCTACCGTCGGCAGACTGCTGAGGGTACTGAGTCGTGAAGATGACCTTCACGCCCTGCTCCCATGCCTGCTCAATCTTCTTCAGGTTACTCAGCGAGATGACCTTCACGCCAGGAAGCAGGATGACAGAGAAGTGCTCATGGTTGACATCATTGTTCATATTGAGCTTGCCGTCGGATGCGCTGCAGCGGTCGTCGAGCACCTCTGGATGCAGATAGGTGAAGTCAATGCCGAGGTCGTCGGTCAAGTAGTGCGAAATCTGCGGATAATCCGTACCCTCTACATCGACGCCGCCTTCGTAGTAACCCTTTGGCCCGTCGAGCCTGTGCCCGGCATATAGCGTCTGAATGGGATAGAGCACCGCCACGTCTGCCACATGTCTTCCCTCGCGAGCCAAGATGTAGTTCAGGCGGGAAAGGAAGGCATTGAAGCGAGGCAACTCTGCCTTGTAGAGCGGGTTGCGCCACGAGAGTTCGGGCAGGAAGGTCACGTCGCCATCGTTGTACCAAACGGCATGGGGGATGAGGTGGTTGATGCCCTTCGTATATTGCTCAATCGCTACCTCATAGAGCTTTTCCACCGCGATGTTTCCCATAGCGCCAAACGTCTCGGACATGACGTAGGTCTTGTCCCAGTTGTTGGCCGATGAGGAGACAACCTTGTAGAAGTCCTCGGTATTGCGGCCATTCCCTATCTTGTCGATGCCAGGCATGGTGAGGTGCTTCCCGACGAGCATCAAGTCGCCGGCCACACTGGTAGGGTTGACTATCTCCTCCTGGTCTTGATGGCCAGTGGCAAGGATGCCGTGCGCCGTTGCCCAGTCGCAGATGGTCTTCATAAAGCCTTCGCTGTAGAGCGTGGAGTGCAGACCGAAGAGCAGGTTTCTGGCCCATGCCGTCTTCTCGCCAATGTCGTACCAAAGAGCAGGATAGAGTGCATCGGGTGAGAAGCCGTAACGCTGTTCGAACTTCTCGTTGAAGTCGCCCGTCCACATGCGTCCCTGTGCTCTGTACATCGTGGGCTCGTCGAAGAAGGTGGAGACGATGGTCTTGCCGAAGTCGTCGGCAAAGTGCTGGTAGTAAGCTTCGTGGGTGTCCTGAATGAACAGGCTGACTGCCTCGGGAGAGAGGTAATCGACGTTGGGGTCGCCATCCTTGACGCATTGGCAGACCATGACGTGCCAGCCCGACTGCTTCGGAGCTGTCCAGGTCACCTGACCGGTTGCCTCGTCATAATAGTCGCGCAGCGGGACAACCTCTTTGGTGTTCAGGTTGTAGGCCACTATCGACATGAGCTTGCCCTGAAGGGTTATCTGGCGATTGAAAGTAGCACCGCTGGAGACGCGGTACTCCGTCTTGTCGAGGCGTTTGACGGTATGGTCGGGGTGGTTGTTCATAAAGGTCGTCACGCCCGACCCGTTGATGGCGCCCATGCTGCCGCTGGGAAAGCCGTACTCGTCGTAGATGGACATGTGGGCTCCGAGGGAACGGGCTTTGCTGACGGCTTTGCCGTAGAGGGTGAAGTATTCCTCGGAGAGATATTCGGGACGGAAGGCTCCTCCGAAAGGAAGGATAGCGCAGCCGCCATAGCCATCGGTCTCGACCATCTGCCCTATCTGCTGAACGAGTGGCGATGCCGAAATCTGCGTATTGTTCCAGAACCATAGGGGTATGGGTCGCCAAGGCATTGAGGGCTTGGCAAACTCCCTCGTCTCGAGCAGAGGTGACTCCTCGCTCCAGCTCTGGCAGCTCATGCACCACAAGCAGCAAAGCAAGAGGGCCACGCGCTTATAACGACCCCCTTTGAAGGAGGAAGAGGCTGGTCTTATCATTTCTTCAATTGCTTTTTGCCACCCATAATCACGATGCCATGATGCCTGTCGGCGTTGACCACTTGACCTGCGAGGTTATAGGCAGTCTCCTTACTATTCACTTTTGACTCTTTACTTTTCACTTCCCCGATGTTGTCGGGAACCTTGCTGCTGACAGAGAAGAGATAGGAGCCGGAGCCAACCTCGAAGGTAGCATAGCCGTCGGCTGTGCCGATGTACTCCACACCTTCTGCCTCATCAGCCACCTCGCCGCTTTCATAGACATAGAGGCCATCGGCTATGGGCAGACGCAATGTGGCAGTCGTGTTGGCAGGAACTGTCACGCGGTAGGTCATCTCCTTCGTGCCGTCGCACTGCCATTCAGCCTTTATCAGACCATAGTCCGAAGCGAAGTCTGCATCCACATCGGTGATGCGCTGCTGACTGTAGCGAAGCGTGGAGCGGGTGTCGGGATAAGGTTGCAGGAAGAAGTGCTTGAAGCCGGCATGTGCCTCGTCGGGAACGATGCCTGCCATGTGGTGGAACATCCATTCGGCCACGACACCGTAAGCATAATGGTTGAAGGAGTTCATGCTGACAGGACCATAGCCGCTGGCTTTCGTATAAGAGTTCCAGCGCTCCCAGATGGTCGTTGCGCCCTGGTCGATGCTGTAGAGCCAAGAGGGGTCGTTGCGCTGCAGGAGGAGGGTGTAGGCATCATCGATGAAGCCGTTCTCTGTGAGTGTCTGGTTGAGGATGGCTGTACCGAGGAAGCCTGTATTGAGTTTGAAGTTATTGCTCTGGATAGCCCGATGGAGATAGGTGCGGGTGCGGCTGATGGATTGCTCGTCGGGCAGGAGGTTGTAGCGAAGCGCCATGAGGTAGCCGCATTGAGTAGCTTGGGTAGGCACTTTGGAGTTGTTGAGGAATCGACTCTGCCACTCAGCCCTGATGTTCTGGAAGAGCTGTTCGTACTGCTCTGCCTTCTGGCTGTAGGTGTCGCCTTCCTGCTCAGAGAGGGCCCGACAGGTGCGGGCCATGAGGTCGGCAGTATAGGCATAGTAGCTGACGCTAATGTAGCGACCGTCGGTGGGAACGTAGGCCACCCAGTCGCCGTGAATGGGGTCGGAGCCGTTGTACTGATAGCCACCACCTGCCTTGGTTGTGAGGAACTGCATGTAGTGCTCGTTGGCTTCGAAGTTGTCGCGCAGGATGTCCTTGTCGCCGGTCATCATATAAACGTTCCAGGGAACAATGATGGCTGCTTCGCTCCATCCCGTCGAAGCGTATTCCACGCCCCAATGGTAAGGAGCGATTACTGAGTAGGCACCGTCGGAACGCTGGGAGTCGCGTACATCGCGCAGCCACTTCTTGTAGAAGTTGCGGGTGTCGGCGTTGTAGAGACCCGTCAGAGAGAAGACTTGCGTGTCGGCAGTCCAGCCCATGCGCTCGTCGCGCTGCGGGCAGTCGGTGGGCACGCTGACGAAGTTGGAGCGCTGCCCCCAGATGACGTTGCTGTAGAGTTGGTTGACGTCCTTGTGGCTGGTGCGGAAGGATGACTTCTCATCGACGGCACTGGTGACGGTCTCGCCGATGACGTCGGTCAGCTCGACATCTGCCGAGGTGGTCACCTCGATGTAGCGGAAGCCGAAGTAGGTGGTCGTGGGGTGGAAGCTCTCGCCCTCTTCCGAGCCCTTGAGGGTGTAGTAGAGCGTAGCTTCTGCGGAACGGAGGTTCTCGGTGTAGATGGAACCGGCAGGACCATCGTCGCCGCGACCACGGTCGCCCGTCGTGTTAGGCATCTCGCCGAAGCGGAAACGAAGCTTCGTGCCGCGTTCACCCTTTGCCGTGAAGCTGACCCAGCCCGAGGCGTTCTGGCCGAGGTCGATGACGGCAGTCTGGCCTGCTTTGAGTGTAAAACCATTGGCCATTGACGATTGACCATTGCCCGTTATCTCCTCCACGATGTTTATCTCGCCGAAGGTCTTGCCGTTGGGCTTCGTGCCTTCGTATATCTGGATGGTCTTAGGGAAGCGGCGCAGGGCTTCGACGGCCAAGATGGCTGGTCCCTCGAAGGCACGAATCTCGCCCTTGAAGTCATTTGAAATGGCTACGCCGAACCATTCGCTGTCGTCGAAGTCGGGTGTGAACTGACCTGCCTCGAGTCGGGCATCGTAGGTCTCGCCGTTATAGATGTCGCCTTTGCGCAGAGGGCCATTGGAATTGCTGCGCCATGAGAGGTCGGTGGGGATGGTGACGATGGAGCCGTCCTCCAGTTCCACCTTGAGGAGAGCGCGGAAGGCGTTGGGCTTGTTGCCATACATGCCGTGGACGATGGCGCCGTTCCACCAGCCGCTCGACACCTCAGCGCCGATGGCGTTCTTACCTTCGCGCAGCAGAGCCGTCACGTCGTGCGTGGTGTAGAAGACGGTCTTCTTCATCTCCGTTGCTCCGGGCTTGAGCTCATCGTAGAGTGTCTTACCGTCCTCGTCGGTCTGGCCGACGCGCTCGCCGTTGATGAAGACGTTATAGACGCCCAATCCCGTGGCATAGAGACGTGCGCGGCGAACTGCCTGTCCCAGCTCGAAGGCCTTGCGGAACATCGGCACGCCAGCCACTATGCTGCCGTCCTGCTGCATGAGTCGCTTGCTGCCGCCCACGGCTGCTTCCATGTAACACTGGCGACTGCCGCCGTAGTCGCGTATGTCGGTGGCGTTGAAGGCATTGCCTGCGCCCTCAAAGTCCTCGCTGAAGGTCACCTTGCCGTTGCCTTCCTCGTCATAGACAATCTGCGTGATGTTGTCGAAGTAAGCCCTCTCGCGCTCGTTGCCGGTGGCACTGACGCGCATACCGAGGTCGCCGATGGCGAGCACGCCTTGGGTGTCCTGATAGGTATCGACCAATACATCATCTATATATGTACGCACGTACGGGGTCTCACATTCCAGGACGACATGATGCTGCTTGCCCAGGAGGTCGGCCTTCGAGAAGGCGGTGATGGGCGTATCGCTGTAGTTGAGGTTGCCGTTCTGATACACATGGCGGCGCACGACGGGCTGAGCGACGTCGAGCGTGTTGATGGCCCACATCATGTAGGTATTGCCAGAGGTGGCGCTGAAGCAGATGCTGGCATTGTCGTTGACGAGTGTGAAGTCATACTCCACGTCGAAGCGGACGGGCTTTCCCACCTTTTGCTGCCAGGCGTAGGTAGCGGGACCGGTGACGTAGAACTGGCCGCTCTGGAGCGTACCGCTCTGGAACATGCAGGTGCTTGCGTCGAAGTTCTCCTCAAGGAGCACCTTTCCGTCGGCTGTCACCTTGAAGTCGTCGAAGAGAGCCTGCTCGGGCTGACTGCCGTTGTCGTAGTCCTCACGGAAACCGAAGTCGCCGTAAGCGAAGTCGCCGGTACGGGTGTCTATCAGCACATCGTCGATGTAGGTGCGGGCTGTGTTGGCTCCTGTGACCTTTACCGTGAGCTTGTGCTGTTCGCCGTTCTTGATGCTGACGCGTGTGATGGCAGCTTCGGAGAGGAGAGAGGGGTTGCCGCCGCTCCAGCGATGGGGACGGAAGCGGACGCTGCCGTTGGTGTTGACCTGCCACATATAGTAGTTGCTGTGGTCGGAGGCTGCGAAGATGAGACCTGCTGCAAGTTGCTTGACGGTGAACTTTACTTCCACTTCATAGTCCGTAGGCACAGCGTTCTCTCCATCCTCGGAGGCATTGGTGGAGGCTTTAATCCATTGCGTACCGTTCCATGCATCAGCCCTCATCAGGCCAGTCTCGAAGTATGCTTTCTCGGTGCTTGTGGCCGTCTCGCCTTTGTTGTCGGTGACGGTGACGCGCCAGTAGTAGCGTGTCTCGGCAGCTGGTTTGAAGCCTTTGGCTTCTACGAACACGCTTTCATCGGAGCTGACGCTGCCCGATTCCCAGACGACATTTCCGAACACGGCATCCGTAGCAATCTGGACATTGTAGCTCGTCTGGAGCACGCTGCGGTGTTCGCTCTGAAGCTGCCAAGAGAAATGAACGACACCCTTGTCCAGACCGACGGGATTATGATAGTCTTCGGTGCGCAGACCAGTGACGTCGAGTGCAAAAGCCACCGTGGCGGTCATGCACATCAAGAAAGAGAGAAACAGACTTTTCATGTTATTTGTTTGTTTTTAATGTTATATTTTGGCGTAGATTTGAACATTTATTGTGCAAAGTACGTTGTTTTTAATTATATTAAGGAGAAAGAAATGATTTTTTGATGTAACATTTTGACATTTGCAGTTAAAATCCTATCTTTGCCTTGTGAAACGCTAAGAATTGCTATTTATGGCATCTGTCAAATACTTGCTTCCTCAGAAGTCGGACTATGAGTGGGGCATCATTACGCGAACTGTGGGACAGCAGGATGTTCCTGCGGGTAGCAACTACCCCATCGGTGAGCACCCCGACGACTACCTCTTCTTCGTGAGCGAGGGCCGTGTGCTTCGTGAGGCTCAGATCATCTACATCACGAGAGGCAGCGGCTGGTTTGTCTCTGTCCATCAGCCTCGAACTTCCCTTCGGGCAGGCGACGCCATCGTGCTCTATCCGGGGGAATGGCACAACTACGCTCCCAACAAGGAGACGGGGTGGTCGGAGGCTTGGATTGGCTTCACAGGGCCTTTCGCCGACCTGCTGCTGGAGAAGTTTCTGCCCGACCGTTCTCACCCCATCCACCACGTCGGTTTGTCCGACTCCCTGTCCGTCGCTTTCGAGAAAGCCAGCCAGATAGCTCAGGACCAGTTGCCTGCCTACCAGCAGCAGTTGGCGGGCTACATTGCGCTTATCGTCAGTACCGTCTATGCCAAGGGGCGGCAGTTGCCGTATCGCGACAATCCCGATGCCAACAACATCGTCGTCGCCATGAAGCACATGCGTCAGAACCTGCACCGGAACCTGAACATGGAGGAAGTGGCAGCCGAGGCAGGGATGAGCTACTCCAAGTTCCGGAAGGTATTCAAGGCTTATTCGGGCTATCCGCCTGCTCAGTACTTCCTCCGTCTGAAGATGGAGCGTGCCAAGGACTACCTGCAGAGCACGTCGTTTTCGTGCAAGGAGATTTCCTTCCGTCTGGGCTTCGACTCAGCGTCTTACTTCAACAAGATGTTCCGGCTGTCGCAGGGCATGACCCCGATGGAGTATCGCGAAAAGCCGCCCGGGGGTTGCTCGGACGGCTAAGGGAGGAGGGATTGTCTGTCTCTGAAAGGAGCAGAAAGCTGTCAGCCCAGAAAATAAGTACGTGTACTTGTCGCCATAAGTACGTGTACTTATCCTCATAAGTCCGTGTACTTATACCCATAAGTACGGGTACTTATCTGACCACTTTCCAAAAAGGGGAACAATGGGTGCTTTTGCGGATTATCATTTAAGTCTTTGGCAAACGCTGTTTCGCCTTCCCATGCTCTGCACTACGGGATGTTGCCATATCAATGATTTTCAGATTAATACACATCCTTCAGCCGTCCGAGCTTCTTCGGGCGGCTTTTTTCTTAGTGCAGGGGGATGAGGTTGTTGGCGATGGCATAGATGGTGAGTCCGGCGAGGGAGTGTATCTGTAGCTTGCGGACGATGTTGCGGCGGTGGGTCATGACGGTGTTGACGGAGATGTAGAGGTGGGCGGCTATCTCTTTGTTCGACATACCTTGCACGAGGCAGACGATGATTTCCTTCTCTCGTTCGGAGATGGACTCTGTGGCGTCGGCATTTCGTATCATGCTGGAGATGCGTGCGGAGACGTCGTCTTTTGCTTTCTGCTCGAGGATGCGTATGGCTGGGACGAAGAGGACTTCTTCGACGTTGCTGTGGTTCGAGAGCCACTCTTCGTTGTTGTAGATGTCGTAGAGTGTGGATGTGAGCTGGTTGTTGGTGAGTCCGTCGTGCGGGAGGTACTTGATGATGATGTTCTTGAGTTCGTGGAACTTGCCTGTGGTGTCGCTGTGGTGCTTGGCGAAGATATCGACGTTGTAGTCCGGCTTCTTTTCTCCGCGCAGGAGTGCTTCGACGTATGGGAAGAGTGTTTTCTCTTCGTACTTCATGTGGAGTCGGATGTCGTGTGCGTATTCGTCGTAGAGTCGCATGATGAGGACGACGAGTGCGCTTTCCTGCTTTCCTGCGTCGGTGGTGGTGTTGAGGTTGAGGGACTCTTCGAGCTTCTTGCGGATGGACGGGAGCTGGAAGTCGAGGAAGTAGCGGTGTGAGGCGCGCAGGTAGTCGAGGAGTGTCTTGACGGAGATGTTGTCGTCTGTTGCCTTGGGCGAGTATCCGTTGATGAGGAAGTTGACGACGGTGAGGAAGGTGTAGCAATCGACGCCTTGCTGTGCGCATATCTCGCTGACGGTCTTGTCGCCGAAGCCGAGCCGTATGCCGAAGGCGCTCAGTCCTTGCAACATGCTGTGGTTGTCGCTGATGAGGTCTATCATTTTGTCGTCGGCCTCGTAGAGTTTCATCCTTTTCATTTGACTGTTTCGCTATTTGACTGTTTTGTTTCTCCCTCCCTTGAGTGGGGTGTGGGATTAGCCTTTTTCGCCTGCAAAGTTACGACTTTTCCGTGTGTAAAGCAATCCCTACAAGTAGGTAATTCGCTGTCGGAGGCCAGATTTGCATCATTATTATAGGGTATGGCTTTAATGGCATTTGATTATGCCGTAGCTGGTGAGAGGGGCAAAACCACTGTTTTTGCGTATTGCGGGTACGGATGAAACGTCGTACTTTTGCAGCCGCAATCGTAAAAAGACTAACTGTATGATGAAAGTGAAAGCATTTGCAACAATCCTTGCTCTGTCGAGCCTCAGCGCGATGGCTCAGGAGGGGGAAGAGTATCAGAAGTTCCGCGTTGGCGGATACGGCGAGGTGCTGGCGTCGTTCATGGGCTACGGCACGAGTCGCTTCAACGGCACAGCGAATGGCAATACCTACGAGAACAGGAACAGAATCAGCATTCCTCGCTTCGTCGTGGCGGGCGACTATCGCTTCAACAAGCACTGGAACCTCGGTGCTGAGATAGAGTTCGAGGCTGGCGGTGTGGGAATGGAGACGGAGATAGAGGCTTCGGAGAACGGCGAGTACGAGACGGAGATAGAGAAGGGCGGCGAGGTGGCGCTGGAACAGTTCCACCTGACCTACACCCAGAGCGACGCGCTGAATGTTCGCGTGGGTCACATGGTGCTGCCCGTCGGCCTGACGAATGCTCACCACGAGCCCATCATGTTCTACGGCACCGTGCGACCTGAGGGCGAGACGACGCTGCTCCCCAGCACGTGGCACGAGACGGGACTCTCTCTCTTCGGACGCTTCGGGAAAGGCTACGCGCAGATGAGGTACGAGGTCTTCGTGACTGCAGGTCTGAACGCCGACGGCTTCGGTCGCGACCACTGGGTGGCTGACGGCAAGCAAGGCCTCTTCGAGACCGACAACTTCACAAGCCCTGCCTATACCCTCCGACTGGAATACCTGGGCGTACCGGGACTGCGCATCGGGGCTACGTACTACTTCTGCAACGACGTGACGGCCAATGCCGACAAACGCTATAAATACTCGAGCGTAGGACGTTCCGCCCTGAACATCGTGACGGCTGACGCTCAGTACCGCAACCGCTACTTCACCGCCCGCGCCAACGTCATCTGGGGACACCTGGACAATGCTGCCAAGATGAGTGCCGTGAACCTGAGCAACAAGTCGAACTACCACCACGGCGCAATGCACCGCATAGCCCAGAACGCACTGGCCTATGGTGTGGAAGCGGGAATCAACCTGCGGTCCCTCATTCGCTGCAAGCGGATGCCAGCCCTCGTGCCCTTTGCCCGCTACGAATACTTCAACCCGCAGCAGAAGGGTGAAGCAGGCGAGACGATGGATGCCCGCTGCCAAGTCAGCAAGTGGGTGGCTGGCATGAACTGGTTCGCCCTACCCTATCTGGTCGTCAAGGCCGACTGGAGCAACCGTTGCATCGGCACTCAGCAAGTGTTCGGCGGCAGTCGCTACAACCGCGAGAACGAGTTCTCCCTCGCCATAGCCTACACAGGCTGGTTCTGGAAGAAATAACCCATAAGCCCATGAGCCCCATGAGCCCCATGAGCCCAATAACCACTAACAACAATAAACTCCTAACTATGAAACAGAATTTCCTTACAGCAGCCCTCTTGATGGGCGCAATGACATTCATGGCTTGCAGCAACAACGACGACAATAACCCGCCCTCGACGGAAGGAGGGGACGATGCTCAGCCAGCACTGGTGAGCGTAGAACAGATTATCGACGGCTGCATGGACATCGCCAACGAGGTGGGCAATGCCAAAATCGGCGACCCGCTCGACCTCTGGAACAATGGCGAAAAGACAAAGGCACTCTATGCCGTAGAATCGTGGTACAGTTGGCACAGCCGCGAAGACTACTCCAACAACATCCTCTCTATCCGCAACGCCTTCTATGGCACGCGCGACGGACAGATAGCTACCAACTCGCTGGCTACACTGATGAAGGCCAACAACGCGGTGCTCTACCAAAGCGTCGAGGCTGCCATCGTGAAAGCTTATCAGTCCATCCTGAACATCCCTGCTCCCTTCCGCAACAACATCGATGCTCCTCAGGTGAAAGAGGCTGTGAAAGCCTGCAACGAGCTGGAGGAGACGCTCAAGTCGATGAAGGCATACCTGCAGCGCACCAATGCCGTGAACAGCGACGAAGCGTTGCAACCCATCCTGGAAAGCTACGTGCAGGATGTCGTCCTGCCTACCTACAAAGAGCTGAAAGAAAAGAATGCCGCCCTCCACGCTGCAGCCCGAGCATTTGCCGCAGCACCGTCGGACGAGAACTTCCAGAAGTGCTGCAACGCTTGGCTGGAAGCCCGTACACCATGGGAGACAAGCGAGGCCTTCCTCTTCGGCCCGGTTGATGCCCTCGGCCTCGACCCCAACATGGACTCGTGGCCTTTGGACCAGGAAGCCATCGTCAACATCCTGAACTCAGGCGAATTTAACAACATGGTCTGGGGCGACGGCGACAGCGACGAGACCGTTGAGGCAAAGCAAGGCGTCCGCGGCTTCCACACGATGGAGTTCCTCATCTTCAAGGACGGCAAAGCACGCACCCTGAACGGAGGCACCAGCACCGATGCCGCCAACCTGGACTACACTCCCGCTAACGCACAGAGCTGGGGCAACTACATGGTGCAGGTGGGCAAACTGCTGGAACAGGATGCCACCGAACTCTACAACGCCTGGACCGTGAGCTACGAGAAAGGCAGACCATACAAGGACCTCTTCCTGAGCCACAACATCGGGGACGAGAATGTGGATGAATAAACAACCTCTTCGCATCAAATGAAATACAGACTCTATCTGCCCATAGCGTTGGTGACGGTCACACTCCTGGCCGTCACCAGTTGCTCAGATGACGATGCCATCGGCGAAGGCGACCTGACCATCCCCAAAGGCTACGCTCTGTCGGCAGGAACGTCCACCATCTTCAGCACTTCGTCGTTTGCCTACGACTCGGAAGCAGACTGGGTGACAGGTGACCTGAAGCACCGCTTCATCCGAGGCGACAAGCTCTACGATGATGCCCGAACCAGCTCCAACGACTACGGAGGCGGATTGGGACCTGTATATGCAGGCTACTCATGTGGCTCGTGTCACCGAAACGCCGGACGCACCAAACCTGCTCTTTGGACACAAACAGGCAGCGACCCCGACGGGACTCCCGTCTATGGCAGCGGGTCATACGGCTTCTCGTCCATGCTGGTGTATGTGACACGCAAGAACGGAGCCTTCTTCCAGGACTACGGACGCGTCATCCACGACCAGAGCATCTACGGCGTAACAGCCGAAGGAAAGCTGGAATGCAGATGGCACACCCAGCAGTTCCAGTTCCCCGACAGCACACCCTACGAACTGACCTATCCCGAATATACCATCACCGACTGGTACAAACCCACGTATCGCGACACGGATGAACCCATTCGACCCGAAGACCTGTTCTGCACCGTCCGCATACCGCTGCGGCACGTCGGCATGGGGCAGATGATGGCCATCGACCCCAACGAAATAGAGGAACTGGCTCGCCGCTCGAACTACCCAGAGTACGGCATATCGGGCAGAGCCAACTATATCAACGAACGCGGACGTCTGCGGCTGGGACTCTCCGGCAATAAAGCACAACATGCCGACCTCACCGTCGAACTGGGATTCTCGAGCGACATGGGCGTCACCAACAGCCGTTATCCCGAAGAGATATGCGAGGGGCAGCAGCAAATGCAGGAAGGGTCGATGATGGGATTGCTTTACGACAAGCTGGAAGTATCGACGGAAGAAATGGAAAACGTGGACCTCTACCTGCACGCCCTTGGCGTTCCTGCCCGACGCAACGTGAACAACAAAACCGTGAAGCGAGGCGAACAGATGTTCTTCGAGGCGAAATGTCACCTCTGCCACGTCACTACTCTACACACCAAACCGCGAGGCGCAACGCTGCTGGGCGGGACAGAACTGCCCTGGCTGGGCAATCAGACCATCCATCCCTACAGCGACTTCCTCCTGCACGACATGGGAAGCGAAATCATGGGCGTTGGTCTCGACGACCATTACGTCAGCGGCTTGGCTCGCGGCAACGAATGGCGAACGACTCCGCTCTGGGGTATTGGCCTGCAGAACACGGTCAACGGACACACCTATTTCCTACACGACGGACGGGCACGCAACTTCACAGAAGCCATCATGTGGCACGGAGGCGAAGCAGAAGCATCGAAGAACATCTTTGCCCGTATGCCGAAAGAGGACCGCTCCGCCCTCATCACTTTCCTGAAAAGCCTGTAAGACTAACACTGAAGATTCTACACAATGAAACAATTAGCTATACTCTTTGCAACCGGCCTTTCGCTATTCACCCTTAGCGTAAAGGCTCAAGACCCGGCTCACATCGACATGGAGAACGGTGTGCTCGGCATTGCCGACGACCGCGGCTTCACGCTGCAGTCCAAAAACGGCAAGTTCGTCTTCAAACCATATCTGATGCTCCAGACAAGAGGCCAGTTTAACTACTACGACGACGAGGGGCTGGACAAAGCCTACAATCAGGACAATATGGCCAACTCGGGCTTCGCAATGCCCTATGCCATACTCGGCTTCACCGGTAAGGTCTTCGGACGCCTCGACTACAACCTGAGCATCAACGCAGCAGCTTCGGGGGCCAACATCCTGCAGCAAGCCTGGCTGGACTACGCCATCAACCGCGCCGCATGTTTCCGCATCGGCAAGTTCAAGACACCCTTCACTCATGCCTACCTGACCACGCTGGGCGAGACGCTCTTCCCCATCGTACCGACCTCGCTCACCACCTCTACCATCATGCCCCACACGCTGAATGCCGTTACGCCACAGATAGCTACAGGCTTCGACATCGGCCTTGAGTTCCACGGCATCGCTTCGTTGAAACGAGGCTCGGAGTGGCTCATGGGCTACGAGGCGGGACTGTGGAACGGCAGCGGCTCATCTGTGAACGGAGCTACCAAGACGTTCTCCGACGACTGGCACATCCCTTCGCTGCTCTATGCCGGACGACTCACCTTCATGCCTTGGGGCAAGATGCCCATGACGCAAGGCAACCCCAACATGCTGAAAGGAAGGCACATGCTCTTCGGCATCAGCGGCGGACTGAACGTCGAGAGCGAGAGCGAGAGCACCAACGACGCTCGGCTGGGATGCGAATTCTCCATGCTCTACAACCGCTGGTATGTCGGTGCAGAAGCATACTGGATGCACGTGAGCTTTACGAAGCGACAGAAAATCAGCGACACATTCAACTATTGGGGAGCCTACGCTCAACTTGGCTACTTCGTCTGCCCCACCGTGCAACTGGGTGTCCGCTACGACTTTATGGACCGCAACGGAACGACGAAGGACGGGTTCCTCAACATGCCTGCCGTCGTCTGCAACTACTACATACCGAAGGTACACGTGAAGCTCTCGGCCATGTATCAGTTCACGGGACGCTACGGCCACAAGTCTCAACTGGACCGCGACAACGACGACTTGGGCATCAGCACTCATCACGCCTCGCTCCAAGCACAGTTCAGCTTCTAAAGGTCCCCTAAGTATGATAAACCGCAAGAATACCCTATAGAAAAAAGTACGTGTAGTTGTCGCCATAAGTACGTGTACTTATCCGAATAACTACGTGGACTTATCCCCATAAGTACGTGTACTTATCTGGACACTTCCCACAGCAAGCAGACAAAACATTTGGCTTCTCCGCCTGCGCCTGACCAGAGGGAAGAACTACTTAACTACCGACTACTTAACTACTTCAGAAACTTCAGTAAATGAAAGATGGCAAATAAGAAAACTTTCTTCCTGGCTGCTTTGCTCGCCCTGACATCCTGCGATTCTGGGAACATCGTGGAGGATGTTGCCGAGAACGACGAGAAGGGACGCGCGGTGAAACTGAGCGTCAAGGTATCGGGGATGGCTGACCTGAACGAGAAATACACGCTTGCTCTGGCTGCCTTCAAGTCCGATGACAACTATGCCCTCACGGTCTATACGATTCCAGCCACAACGGAAGACAATGCACCGGTTAGCATCGTGGTTCCCAGCCTCAGCAGCGAAGTGAGCACCGTGGAACTGGCCATCATCGACCGCCTGCGTCAACGCGTCGTCTCGCTGGAAAGCATCGACATGAGCGATTACGCGAAGACCACCGACACCATCCGCATAGATGCAGGAACGGTGAACGTGGGGATGCTCGACATCCTGCAGCAACATGTGTTCAACGTCGCTTGCATCCAATGCCACGGAGCAGGCGGCGGAAGCGGAGCTGCTGGACTGAACCTGACCGAAGGGCAAGCGCTGCAGAACCTTCAAGATGCTGCCAGCTCGCGCAAGGAAGGCAGGTTCCGCGTCGTCAGCGGCTCAGCCAGCCAGTCCCTCCTCCACCAGATTCTTGCCGAAGGCGGAGAGGACATCCTCCACTACAACCACACGGAAGTGCTGAGCAGCCACTTCAAGAACGACGTCACTGCCGTGCGCACTTTTATTGACGACTGGATAAACGGATTAAAGAAATGATAGACTATAACATTATTTATATAGGAGACTTAGGCGTAAGAGCTGAGGTCGCTGCCTTCTGCCCGGAAGGGGGAGTAGGCGAATGGCACGTCATGCTGCACGTAGAACCTCGTCGCGAAGACTTCGAGGGACAGCTACGCCGACTCTACGAAGCAGAGGACCGCTTGCCACGCATGACGGGCTTCTCGGGAGCACAGTACATCCTGAAGCGCTACTTCCTGTCCGACAGCACCAACCAGCAGCCGCTCATGCGACAGGAACCTGACGTGGCCATCTCCATCATCCAGCAGCAACCCCTGGACGGCTCCAAAGTGGCTGGCTGGCTCTACATGACCAGCGGACAGGAGAAGACTGCTGAACAAGGAGCCATCGTCGCTGCCCACAACGGCTACCGACACATCTGGCGAATGGGCTACACCTCTGCCGAAGGCGACAGCGCCATGCAGACTGAGACCATCCTGAACCAGTACGAGCAGGACCTGAAGAAGTTCGGGACATCGCTTGCCACTGGCTGCATTCGCACCTGGTTCTTCGTGCGCGATGTCGATACGCAGTATGCCGGCATGGTTCGGGCTCGCCGCGAAAACTTCGTGCGCGAAGGTCTGACGCCCGAGACACACTACATCGCCTCGACTGGCATCGGAGGCGGACCAGCCGACACCAAAGCCCTCATCCAGATGGGAACCTACGCGCTCACAGGCTTCCTGCCTGAGCAACAGCGCTACCTCTATGCCAAGACACATCTCAACCCAACCTACGAATACGGCGTCACCTTCGAACGCGGCACACGACTCGAATATGGCGACCGCTCCCACGTCATCATCTCCGGAACAGCCAGCATCGACAATCGCGGTCAGGTGCTGCACGTCGGAAACATCGTCAAGCAGACACAGCGCATGTGGGAGAACGTGGAAGCACTGCTGAACGAGGGTGGCATGGACTTCTCCAACGTCATGCACCTCATCGTCTATCTCCGCGACACGGGCGACTACGAGACGGTCAGCTCGCTCTTCAGACAACACTTCCCCGGCACACCCACCGTCTTCGCCCTCGCTCCCGTCTGCCGACCCACATGGCTCATCGAGATGGAGTGCATCGCCGTGAAAGAGAACGACAACCCACGTTATCGCCCATTCTGATGAGAAAGACATATCTCCCCTTCCTGCTCCTGACCCTCATCGCCATCGCCATTGCTGCCGCCACCATCGCTGAGCATCAGATGGGGACTCACTTTGCCCAGCAGCATTTCTACGGAGCATGGTGGTTCATCCTGCTCTGGGCTCTCATGGCATTGGCAGGCTGCTGGCTGCTCTGCAAAGTGAAGATGTGGAAGCGGCTGCCTGTCCTGCTTCTCCACATCAGCTTCCTCGTCATCCTGGCCGGAGCACTCCTCACCCATACGACGGGCCATTCAGGTATGACCCACTTGCGCCAAGGGGAAGCCACTCGCACCTATTGGCTCAAGGACTCCGAAGGGGCATACACTCGGACAGCAGACATGCCTTTCTATCTGGCACTTCGGGACTTCCAAATCCTCTACGACCCCGACGGCACTACGCCTGCCGACTACGTCAGTCACGTCGTCATCGCCACAGCAGACGGCGAAGAGCCTACCACCATCTCGATGAACAACATCGGACGCGCTAAGGGCTACCGCATCTACCAGACATCCTTCGACGACGACCTGCAGGGCAGCACCTTCACCATCAGCTACGACCCCTGGGGAACCACCGTCACCCACATCGGCTATCTGCTTCTGGCCGTGAGCATGGTTTGGGTTTCTGTAAAGAAGAGCAGACAAAGCAAAGAAGGCACCCGTCGCGTCTCGTGGCTGACGACACTCCTGTTCGGGCTGTGCGGGACGGCGATGGCCTCCTACATGATCATCGCGCTCTGCATGAAGCCGCTGGTGCCCGTGCTGCGTTCACCTTTTCTCTTTCTGCACGTCGGCACCATCGTCCTGAGCTACATCCTGTTGGTGGTCAGCATGGTGCGTCGCGACGTATTGCGTCCAGCCGTCTTCCTGCTGATGGCTGGTATCTTCCTCGGAGCAGTATGGGCAGGCGTCTCGTGGGGCACCTACTGGTCGTGGGACCCGAAGGAAGCCTGGGCACTTGTCACGCTCATCATCTACAGCCTGCCCCTGCATCAGCAAAGCCTGCCCTGGTTCCGCTCCGAGCGTAACTACCGCATCTACTCGCTCGTCAGCCTTGCCTGCCTGCTCGTGACGTACTTCGGCGTGAACTACTTGCTGGGCGGAATGCATAGCTACGTCTAAGACAAACAACACACATTATATATAAATACGCGCCCACACGCGTAGAGAGTAACGCATGAGGGTATCAGCAAATGCTGCGTAGGTCATGGGCCAACGCAGCGTAGGTCTTTGACGGTACACGAGCGTCAGCGTCCGAAGTACCGCTCTTCGATGGTGCGGAAGAAGGCGAAGAGGGCCGGCACGATGAAGAGCAAGGCAATGGTGCCAATGAGCATTCCGCCGATGACGCCCAGGCCCAAAGAACGGTTACCGTTGGCTCCCACACCTGTGGCAATGGCCAATGGGAGCAGGCCGAACACCATGGTGAGCGAGGTCATCAGGATGGGTCGAAGACGGACGGCTGCTGCATCGAGGGCGGCGCTGACGATGTCCATGCCCTGCCGACGACGCGTCGTGGCATATTCGGTAAGAAGGATGGCTGTCTTCGAGAGCAAGCCGATGAGCATGATGAGTCCCGTCTGCATGTAGATGTTGTTCTCCAGCCCCCAGAGGTTAGCAAAAAGGAAAGAGCCGGCCAGTCCGAAGGGGACGCTCAGTATGACGGCCAGGGGGATGAGCAGGCTCTCGTAGAGGGCACAGAGGATGAGGTAGATGAAGATGATGCAGAGGGCAAAGACAAGGGCGGTGGTATTCTGCGCAGATGCCTCTTCGCGTGTCATGCCGCCAAACTCGTAGCCGTAGCCTTCGGGCAGCACTTCGGCTGCCACTTCGCGGATAGCATTGATGGCCTGTCCGCTGCTATAGCCGTCAGCTGCTGTTCCGCCGACCTGTATCGAGGGGAAGAGGTTGAAGCGTGAGAGCGTCTCTGAGCCATAGATGCGCGTCAGGGTAATGTACTGGCCGATGGGCGACATCTCGCCTTTGCTGTTCCTGACGAAGATACCGGCCAGCGATTCGGCATCGAGGCGGTATTCCGGCGAAGCCTGAACCATGACGCGGTACAGCTTGGTAAAGCGCACGAAGTTGGAGGCATAGATGCCGCCTACGTAGTTGCCGAGTACGTTCAGGACGTCACCTGGCGATACACCATGACGCTTGCACAGAGCAGCATCGACCTCGACGCGGTACTGCGGATATTTCAGCGAAAAGTTGGTAAAGGCGCGGCTGATTTCTGGTCTCTCGTTCAGAGCGGCTATGAGACGGTTGGTCTGAGCAAGCAGTTGGTCGATGGTGCCGCCGTGCTTGTCCTGAACGTGGAGCTCGAAGCCATTGATGCGGCCAAAGCCAGGGAGCATGTTCTGGGTGTTCACCTGTATCTTCGCATTGGCGATGTCGGCGGTGCGACGATAGATTTCGTCCACGACGCTCTGCACGTCGTCGCCTTCGCCACGGCGCTCGTCCCACTTCTTCAGCTTCAAGGTGAAGTTGCCATTCGACGAGGACTGCTCGAAGTTGTTGCTGTTGCCGGCGATGAGGGAATAGATGCGCAACTGAGGAATGTCCTTGATGCGCTCTTCCACTTCCTTCAGGATACGATAGGTCTGCTGCAAGCTGCTGCCGGGGGAAGCCTGTACGTTGATGAAGACGGTGCCCATGTCTTCGTTGGGAACGAGTCCCGTCTTGGTGGTATGCATCATCCATCCGAGGGAGGCGATGGCAAGGACGACAAGGGTCATGGCTATCCAGCGGTGAGGGACAAAGCCCTTGACGAGCCGGCTGTAGCGGACAAGGAGGGCATCGAAAAGCGACTGGAAGCGGGACTGGCTGGCAGCAGGAGCAGGCTTCATCAGGATGGCAGAGAGGGCTGGCGAGAGTGTCAACGCGTTGAACAGGGAGATACCTACGGCTATGGCCATCGTCAAGCCGAACTGGGTGTAGAAGGTGCCCGTGACGCCACCTATGAAGCATACCGGCACAAAGACGGCCATGAAGACAAGCGTGGTGGTGATGAGGGCTGACGTAATGGAGTGCATGGCTTCCTCCACCATTTCCTTGCCATTGGCTGCACCTTCGTCTCTCTCCTGTTTTGCCTGAACCGCTTCCACCACGACGATGGCATCGTCAACAACGGTACCGATGACAAGGACCAGGGCGAAGAGCGTCAGCATGTTGAGGGAGAAGCCGATGGCATAGATGACGGCAAGCGTGGCGATGAGCGATACGACGATGGCAACAGCAGGAATGATGGTTGCCCGCCAGCTCTTCAGGAAGACGAACACGACGAGGATGACGAGCAGCAGAGCCTCGAAGAGCGTCTCAAGGACGCTTGCTATGGAAGCATCGAGGAAGTCCTTCTTCGACTCAATGTCCTCGATGACGATTCCCGGCGGCAATGACCTCCGTATCTCTTCCACTTCGCTGTCTATCTGCTTGATGATTTCATTGGCATTTGAGCCTGCAACCTGATTGATGCTGATGTTCACGCCGGGACGTCCATTCGTCTCGCCAATGATATTGTAGTTCTGGGAACCCAGTTCCACACGGGCTATATCGCCGATGCGGAGTACGTTGCCGTCCGGCAGCGAGCGTATCACCATATTCTCGTAGCCTTCCTCTTCTTCGTAGCGCCCTCGGTACTTCAGCACGTACTGGAAGGTGTTCTGGCTCTCGGCTCCAAGTGTTCCTGTGGCGACCTCGATGTTCTGCTCTCCCAGCACCTGGGTGACGTCGGCTGGCGTCAGTCCGTAACGTGCCATCTTCAGCGGGTCGAGCCAGATGCGCATCGAGTAGTCGGCACCCATCACGTTCACTTCACCCACACCGGGAATACGGCTCAGGCGCGGCTCGATGTTTATCTTCGTGTAGTTGGCTAAGAAGGAGCGGTCAAAGGTACTGTCGGGACTATAGACACTAAGCTGCTTGATGTTCGACGTCTGCCGCTTGCGAACTGTCAGTCCACCCTTCACTACGTCGCTCGGCAGTCGTCCCTGCACGGTGGCAGCACGGTTCTGGACGTTGACCATCGCCATGTTGGGGTCGGTGCCTTGACGGAAGAAGATGCCGATGGAAGCGGTGCCGTTATTCGACGCAGACGAAGTCATGTACATCATGCCTTCGACGCCGTTGATGGCTTCCTCGAGCGGAACGATGACGCTCTTCTGCACCGTCTCGGCATTAGCACCCGTGTAGCTGGCCATCACGCGAACCGTCGGCGGGGCTATCTCGGGAAACTGCTCCAAGGCAAGACGGCTCATGCCAATGATGCCCACCAGCACCATCAACACCGAAATGACGCCGGACAGTATCGGACGGTCTATGAATGTTCTAACGTTCATCGGCTTTCACTTCCACACCTTCCTTCAGCAGTCCCGCTCCTTCGGCAATAATGGTATCGCCTACACTAAGACCTTGTTCTACGATATACTCCTTCCCATTGTTCTGCGAGAAGAGCGTGACAGCCGTGGTTTTCGTCTTCCCACCAACGACACGATATACGAACGTGCGGTTCTGAAGCTCATAGGTTGCTTCCTGCGGGATGACGATGCAGTCCTTGCGATGCAGCGGCACAATGACGGTCGCGCTGCCTCCATTATGCAAGAGATGCTGGGCATTGGGGAACGTAGCACGAAGGGTGACTGCTCCTGTTGAGGCATCCACGGTTCCGCTGACTGCACTAATGCGCCCGGGCTCTGCATAGACCTGACCATTGCTCAGTCGCAGGTTGACGTCTGCTGCCTTGCTGATGAACTCCTCAATGGAGCCATATTGAGCGACGAGGTCAAGGACCTGGCTCTCCGTAATGCTGAAGTAGGCATAGACTTCGCTGTCGTCGGCCACGGTGACGAGCGGCTCGGCGATGCTGCTGCTGACGAGCGAACCGACGTGCCAGGGAATCATAGAGGCCACTCCGTTTACGGGACTACGCACTTCCGTATAGCTCAAGTTGTTGCGGGCATTCACCTCCTGTGCCTTGGCTTGCGCTAAGGCTGCCTCTGCCTCGGAGAGGGCGTTGCGCATGGTCGCTACGCTGGCATCGCCCACGACATGTCCCTGCTGCAAAGCCTGCTCATTCGTATAGTTCATGCTGGCCGTAGCAAGTCGTGCCTCAGCACTCTTACGCGTCGCCACAGCTACTTCCAAGGCTGCACGATAGGGCACCTGGTCGATGACGAACAGCACTTGCCCTTTGCGCACCGACTCGCCTTCGCCAGTCAGGATTTGCGTGATGCAGCCCGATACCTGCGGACGCACTTCCACTATCTGCCTGCCCGTCAGTCGGGCGCTGTATTCTCGCGAGAGCATCATGTCGCCTTTGCCTACGACCAACGTCTTGTATTGCGTGGCCTCGTGCGTCTGCTTCTGCTCACTACTGCATGAGGCGACCAACATCAGTACAGCGGCTGCACATAGGCAGGATGCTTTCCAGCTTTTCTTCATATTCATGTGGTCGTATTGGTGTTATCGTCAGAATCGTCCGCCACGTCCTCCGCCGCCTCCCCAGCCGCCGCGTCCGCCACCGCCCCAGTTGCCGCCACCGCCGCCATTGAAGCCTGCTGCGCGGGCTTCCTTGTTGCCGATGAGGTTGAAGCGGTAGATGAAGTGCACCATGGCATAGCTATGGATAGCGTTGGTCCATGTGTCGCTGCGATTGGTAGCGCTGTAGTTGCGGCTGATGCTGGAGCGTTCACGCAGGATGTCGAACCACTGGATGCTGACGGTAGCGTTCTTCTGCTTGAGGAAGTTCTGGCTGATTTGTGCGTTCCAGATAAGCTCGTTGGTGTTCATCGAGGCATCATCATAACCGCGACGGCTCTGCTGCGAGATGTCGCTGCTGAACTGCATGTCCCAGGGCATGTTGATGACGATGTTGCCGCCATAGTTGAAGAACCAGGTGTCGCGGTTGCCGTTCTTCTGCATGTCGTTGCGTGCGTGCTGGTAGTTCATGCCTCCGTTCACGCCGACTTCGATGATGTCGTTGCGGTAGTTGAGGCGCAGGTTCTCGCCGAGGTCGGTGCTCTTCGTAGTGGCTTTGCGGAGCAGTCCGTTGGCATCCATGTAATTGAAGAGGCCGCTCATGTCGATTTGCGGCAGGAGGTATTGCTTGGCACCTGCATCGAGGTTGCTGCTGATGTAGCCCACGTTGTTGGAGTGGTTGATGTTCTGGCTCCAGTTGAGGTTGAAGTGCTTAGCTTTGTCGAGGGCTGTGTTGAAGCCCATCCAGGAGCGCAGGTTCCATCCTCCGCTGATGTTCATGGGGCGGCTGTAGCTGATGCCGGACTCGGTGTCGTAGATGGTGGCGTTGCTGATGGCACGGCGCGTCATGCCTGCCCAGAGACCTGCGAACCATCCCATCTGCCGGTCGGGGATGTAGTTGTTGTACTCGAAGTTGAAGTTGTCGTTCCACGAGCTTTTCAGTCCGGCATTACCTGTACTGATGTAAAGGGGGTTGCTGTTGTCCATGACCTCGATGAGGTTGGTCATGGAAGGTTGCGACATGCGTCCGTTGTAGCGGATGCGGAGCTGGCTTGTGTTGGAAATCTTCCATCGGAAGTTGAATCGCGGCGCCCAGTTCTGGATGTGTCGGGTCGTATCGATGTGGATGCCTCGCTTGTCGTACTCCATGTCTGTGCTTTGGGGCTGGAAGTTGACGCCGAGGTTGAAGTTGAACTCCTGTCCGTTCTCGCGCTTGCTGTTATGGCGAAGCATGAGGTTGACGTCCTGATTGAACTCCTTGTAGGTAGCGTACTGGCTGTTGTCGATGTCTCGTTCCAGTTGTGTGAGGTCGATGTAGTCGGAGAGATACTGAACCAGTCCGCCATCCGTGACGAAGGTGCCGTTATAGAGGTCGAGTGCTGTCACGTCGGTAAGGCCTTTCTCCTTGAGTGCGTCCTCCAGGTTCTTATAGACCATCATCTCGCGGTCGCTGTCCTGGAAGCGATACTGGGCTTGGTAGCTCAACTGCACGACTGTTCCCTTCAGGATGGGCTCGGTGTAGCTGAGGCGACCCTGATAGCTGTAGCTTTTGGAGGGCGACATGATGTTCTGGTAGTTGGCATTTATTTCATCACGCTGATAATAGCGTATCATGGAGCGGCTGTAGGAATCGTTGCCCGACTTGCTATAGGAGCCGTCGAGGTTGAGGGTGATGTTACGTCCGGGGACGACAATACGACGGTTTATCTGGAGGCCGCCGTTGACGTTATCGCTATGGCTGTTGCCGCTATTGACGCGTTCGTTGCCGTTGACGCGGATGCCATTGGGGTCGGTCATCGACTTATACTGCTCCACGGGGTCGGTCAGGCCTGCCTCGAAGGGACTGCTGTTGAAGGTGGCGTTGTGGCTGTCGGAGAAGTTGTTGCCGTTGGAGTGGCTGAAGTTGGGACGGAACAGGATGTTGGTCATGCTGTCGGGGAACCATTCGAACTGGAAGTTGGCGTTTACATTCTGGTTCCAGTTCGTGCCGTGGTTCTTGGAGTTGGAGAACTGGCTTGTGCCCGAAGGCAGGAACATCTCGCTGTTGGTACGCGACTCCGACTTGCTGTCGCTGCTGCTGTAGCGGACGTTGCCTCCCATCTTCAGCAGTCCGGCGGAGTAGTCGGGCTTGCCGTTCTCCCAGGCAAAGGTGACGCCGCCCATCGTGCTGGTGGTGATGCCGTTGCCGCCTCCACCCCAGCGTCCGCCGAAGTCGTTGACGTTGTTGCGGCTGCCGATGATGGAGAGGTAGCTGTGGTCGAGGAAGCGGTTGACGTTGGCTTTGCCCGAATAGCGGTCCTCGGTGCCGTAGGCTCCGTCGAAGTTGCCTACCCATCCTTCCTTCATGCCCTTCTTGACGGAGAGGTCGAGCACGGTCTCCTCTTCGCCGTCGTCGATGCCGGTGATGCGCGTGTAGTCGCTCTTCTTGTCGTAGGACTTGAGCTTCTTGATGAGCTTGGAGGGCAGGTTCTTCAGCGCCATCTTTGTGTCGTTCTGGAAGTATTCCTTGCCATCGACCATGATTTTGGAGACGCTCTTGCCGTTTATCTTGATGGTGCCGTCGTCGTCTATTTCTGCTCCGGGAAGCTTCTTGACGAGTTCCTCGAGCATGGAGCCCTCGGGCAGGCGGTAGGCATCGGCATTGAAGATGAAGGTGTCGGCCTTCATCTCCACCTGAGCCAGCTTGGCCGTCACCTCAGCTTCCTTCAGCACCTTGCTGTTCTCCTCGAGGGTGATGGTGCCCAGGTTGATGCTCTTGTTGCCCTTGGGCAAAGCGATATTGCGGTAGTACGTCTGGAAGCCCACATAGCTGATGCGCAGGATGTAGTTGCCTGCCTTGACGGATGGGAGCTTGAACTTTCCTTCGAGGTCAGACGAGACACCAGCAGCCTGTGCGCTGTCCTTGGGTTGCAGCAACACCACAGCCGCTCCTGGCAACGGCTCGTTCAACGCGCCGTCCTGAACGGCACCACTCAAGGTAATCTTCTGTGCTACGGCTGCTAACGAGAAAAGGCACAATAGCAGAAAGGAAAGGACTCTGTTCATCTATGGTTGGAGTGTTTATGTGTTCTATTAAATGACGACTTGACTATTGAATAGACAACATTAAAAGCCAAAGGTTTATTCGGGGCAGGAAAAAAGTACGTGCACCTACCTCAATAAGTACGTGTACTTATCTCCATAAGTACGTGTTCCTATCCCCATAAGTACGTGTACTTATTCCAAGAAGTACGTGTACTTATTTTCATTGGTCGCAGTTCTCTATTCTGACGGGCTGCCCGAAGACTTGGCGATTGACCTGCTGACCGTCCCAGACAAGCTGACCGTTCACCCAGGTCTTCTCCACTTGCCAGCCGAAGGTCCGCCCTTCCAGGGGGCTCCAGCCGCACTTGCTCTCGATGCAGTCCTGCGTCACGGTCCAGGGCTTCCTGCGGACAAGCGTGAAGTCTGCCCAATAGCCTTCGCGGACAAAGCCTCTCTCCTTTATGTGATATAGGCGGGCTGGATTGTGGCACATCAGCTCTACGGCCCGCTCCATGCTAAGCACACCTTCGTCCACGAGGGAGAGCACGGCAGGCAGGGAGAACTGAACCATCGGCATACCGCTCATGGCTTTCAGCGCTCCGCCTTCCTTCTCGCTGAGCAGATGCGGCGCATGGTCGGTGGCGATGGTGCGTATGCGCCCGTCGGTCAAGGCTCGGCGAAGGGCTGCCCGGTCAGCTTCCGTCTTGATGGCTGGGTTACACTTGATGCGGGAGCCAAGCGTCTCGTAGTCCTTGTCGGTGAAGAGCAGATGCGGCAAGCAGGCTTCTGCCGTTATCTTGTCATTGTTGGGCTGGAAGAGTCCCAACTCCTTTGCTGTCGTGACGTGAGCCACATGCAGTCGTGAGCCTTCTTCCTTCGCGAGCTTGACCGCTATGGCTGTGCTCTGAAAGCAAGCCTCTTGATCGCGAACGACGGGATGGAAGCAGACATCAGGGTCTTCGCCATACTGCTTCTTGACCTCCGCCATATTGGCATTGATGCGGGCCGTATCCTCGCAATGGGTCATGATGAGTGTTGGCGAGTCGCGGAAAATGTTGCGGAGCGCTTCTTCCATATCGACGAGCATATTTCCTGTGCTGCTGCCCATGAAAAGTTTCACGCCAGGACAGACCGAAGTGTCGAGCCGCTTGATTTCCTCCAGGTTGTCGTTGGTGGCTCCCAGATAGAAGCCGTAGTTCACGTGGCATCGCCCTTCGGCCAAGGCATAGCGCTCCTTCAAAAGCTGGAGCGTCGTGGTCTGCGGGACGACGTTTGGCATGTCGAGCACGGTCGTCACACCGCCCCTTGCTGCTGCCCGCGTCTCGCTCTCCATCGTCGCCTTATGCGTCAGCCCGGGGTCGCGCATGTGGACATGACCGTCGATGATGCCGGGAAGGAGGTAAGCCTCACCCTCAGCCCCGCTCCGAGAAGCCTCATCTCCCGTCCTTCCCCGAGGAGAGGGGAGCGTTTCGCTGCGCGTGATGCCTGCTATCTTCCCGTCTTCGACAAGGACGGATGCCTGGTAGCACTCGCCCTCATTGACTATCGTTACGCCTTCTATCTTGAAGCTGCCTTCTTTCATCTGCTGTACTTATTCTGCTGCTAATATCTTCTCGAATGCCTTTATCAGGACGTTTGCCATGATTTGCATTCCTTCGTCGTTGGGGTGCAAGGCCGTGTCGTAGCTCCAGTTGTCGAGTTGTCGCTGCCCACCGCATTCGGCAAAGAAGTCGGCCACGGGGAACGACTCGTAGGCTGCTATCTGACGAATGACGTCAACGTATTCCTGCAGGTAGATGCCGTTCTTTGCATCATACCAATGGGCAGGCAGGTAATCGCCGTAGCCGTATGCCTTTCGGGGTGTGCAGAGGATGACGCGTGCCTTCTTGTTGCGCGTAAAGATACGGTCGATGACTTGTCTGTAGGTAGCGGCAAAGGTGCCGTTCTTGGTATTGTTGATGTAGTCGTCTATCGTCCCCACGGGAATGGAGTGTCCCCAGTCGTTGATGCCATGCTCTATGGTATAGTAGTCGGCAAAGACAACTGCTGAGACAGCAGAGGAGAGGTTCCCGCCATTGACGCCCTTGTTGGTAAAGTTCGCAAAAGCGAGCTTTTCCATGACGCGTGTCTGGTATCCCTTCGTGATGGGGTACGAAGCCGTCTGGTCGTTGAGCCACGATATGGAGGTGCCCAGCGAGCACCAGCGTCCCTTTATCTGGCGTGGCTCCTGGCTGGAAGCCTGTACGTTGTCGCGACTGAAGACGATGCTGTCCACGTCCTCGTCGTTGTAGCCTCGGCTCCCGCCCTTTTCATAGACAGTAAAGCTCTGTGCCATAGCAACCGAGGCCATGGCACAGAGGATAACAGTTATAATGGAATACTTCATCTTCTCTACGTTTCTTATTTCAGGTACTTCTTGCCATTGACGATGTAGATGCCGCGTGGCAACTTGCTACCCGTCACTTGCTGTCCGGCAAGGTTGTAGATGCCTTCGCTCTTCAAGGGAGAGCCGGCTATGGTCTGTATGCCGTCAGCATTGCCGTACTTGCCGTCCTCGAAGATGACAATCATGTGGCTTGGGTCAAGGACAGGCACGGCATCTTCGCCGATGGTCTGATACCAGCTGATGACTTCGGGGTCGTCCGACCCTTGGTTGAGCTTGTAGCAAACCTCACCGTTCTGGAACTGCTCGAGCGTCATCTGCTTGCCCTGAGCTTCGCCAATGGCATTGAGGTAGTAGCAGTTGTTGAACTTTGCCGTACCGCGGCAGAAGGTGTAACAGTAGTCCGTGCCTGTGCCTTCGGTCAGGGCGCAGGTCGTGAAGCAGTTGTTGAGGGTAGAGGTGCCGTTGCCAGCGTATGCCACGAAGCCGCAGTACATGGAGCTTCCCTCGTAACCCAACGAACCGATGGTAGCGCAGTTGTTGAAGGTGACGGGACCTTCCAGTCGTCCCATCATGCCGCCGTTACCTGTCACGCCGCCGCGCTCACCTGTGATGTTGACATTCGTCACGACGTTCTCGACGAGTATCGTTCCGCTGCCATAGCCGATGAGTGCTCCGAAGTGGATGCCTCTGGTGACAGCATCGCCCTCGACGGTGAGGTTGCAGATGGTAGCACCATCTACATAGCGGAAGAGGCCGCAGTAGTCTTCGTCCAGGTCATAGCTGTAGCTCAGGGTATGTCCCTGTCCGTCGAATGTACCAGAGAACTGTACATCGCTGTTGCCCACCATAACGTCGGCGTAATCGCTCTCGCGCAGGTCGATGTCCTCCACGAGCTTGGCGTTGATTTGCGCAGAGCCGCCATTGACTAAGCTTGCGAAGACGAAGAAGTCCTTCGGTGTACGAAGCAGATAGTAGCCGTCCTCTTCGTCGGGGAAGAAGGTGATGACGCTCTTGGGGTCGATGGCCAGAGCTTGCTCTGCCGTCAAGGTACCGTCGATGTAGCCATTGATGAGCAGGGAATAGAGGTCTTCCATCTGCATGAACTCTTCATCGGTAAGGATGCTTGAGAAGGCATCCAGGAGGCTGTTCACCTCTTCGGCCTTGTCCATGAGAGTTACATAGGCTTGCTTGCACTCGTAAATCTGGAGGAAGAGGCTTGAGAACTTCTCGACGAGCTGGTACTTGGCTTCCGCATCTGTAGCAGAGGCTACGGCATCGAGTGTCTGCTGAAGCTCGTCCTTGAGTGCCTGACTGAAGTTGGGATAAGCCTTGTAGTCGTCGGAGAAAGAGGATTCGTAAGTATTGAGTATGGTGTTGGCACGCGCCGACTGTGAAGCCAGCACGCGGTCGAGGCTTTCAGCGGCTTCGTCGGGCTGCCCATAGTAGAAGACCTTGATATTGCCGAAGCCGAGCCAGTCGCGTGTGAGTCCCGTGCCGGGCTGACGAATGCCGATGGTCAGGGTGCCGTCGGTGACCTTGCAGAGCACGCTGTTGGGATAGCGTCCTGCCTGGAAAGCGTTGCAGCAGCTGACGATGCCCTGCATCGTGTAGCCAATGACCTGTCCGTTCTCGTCCTCAATGGCGAAGTCGGAAACCGGTCCGTTGATGTTGCAGTTCACGCCGTCGATGGCTTCTTCTGCGCTAATCATGTCTTCGATGTTAGTCTGGAAGTAGTTGTGTATGCCGTTGGCATAGAGTGTAGCAGCATAATTGGTGTTGTAGAAGTCGTTGTAGGGTGTCGGGCGGAAGGCGCCGTTCACCTGCAGCTCATAGATGCCGTTCTGCAACCCTGTGACAGTCTGATACATGTCCATTGTCGTAGCAAGGCATTCGGCTGCATACAGGGAGCTCGTTTCGGATGTGCCCCAGCCCGTGGGAAGCTGGCCTTCCCATCCGTTGAACTGGTCCTTGAGGTCGGCATTGACGAAGAGCATGGTCACGTCTGTTCCTACAGAAGTGGTATAGGTGATGGCCTCTACGAGCTTGCCGTCGATGTAGGTGGTCTCTGCGATGATGTCTTCTTCGCTGAGCTCAAGGGTCTCGATGATATATGCCACGGAGCCATGAGGATATTCGTCGGTCGGCTCATTCAGCTCTGTGAGGTAGGACCTCAGGAGCTCGGCCTTCTCGTTCGTCAAGTCGGGATTCTCCTCCAGATACTTCTTGATTTCATCTACCTTAGCGAGGTAAGCGGCATAGGCATCGGCACAACTCTGTATGCTTTGCCGCTGGCCGGCGAGTTCCTTGTAGCCTGCCATGAATGCGTCGATGTCGGGAGCGTCCTCTAAGGCTGCGAGGGCCTGGAGGTAGGTGTCCACGAGGCTCTGCTGGGCTATGATATCTTCGTAGCGTTCTTTCTCTTCGTCCATGACGAGTGAGACGAACTCATTGAAGCTTGACTCGTCGGTGATGTTCATGTAGGTCTTGCCTGCACCATAGACTCTGAGGTGACTGCTGTCGGGGACTGGCATGTCGTCTTCGCCCAAGGTCTGATACCAGGCAGGCGTGTCCATATACTGATTGAGCAAGTAGCAGAGCTCGCCGCTCTCCAGTTGCTCTTCGGTAATCTGGCTTTGATGAATCTTTTCTCCCACAAGCACTTTGCCTAAGACGTAGAGGTAGTAGCTGTTGTTGATGCTGACGGTGCCGCTCTGGTGCGTCAGGGTGAAGCAGTTGCCGGTGCCTGTGCCTTCGGTCAGCTTGCAGGTAGAGAAGCAGTTGTTCAGCGTCGTAGAGCTGCTGCCGTTGGACCATCCGGAGAAGGGACTGTACATCGAAGAGCCATCGCTACCCATCTCGCCGAGGGTGGCGCAGTTGTTGAAGGTCATGTCAGCATAGTTGGCGCCGACCATGCCTGCATCGCCCTGTACGCCGGTGGAGGAGACGCCGATGATGTTGACATTGGTCACCACGTTCTCTACGAGTATCGTGCCGTCTGCCCTGCCGATGAGGGCACCGTAGTGGATGTTGGTCACATAGGCAGAGCCCTCTACGCGGAGGTTGCGTATGGTAGCATCCTTGACGAAGGCAAAGAGGCCGCGCCACTTTTCCGTGACTTCGTCATAGTCGTAGCGGATGGTGTGTCCGCCGCCATCGAAGATGCCGTGGAACGGTCTGCTCTCCGTGCCTATCATCAGGCTGGGGTCGATGCCTTGGTTCAGGTCAATGTCGTCGGTCAGCAGCACCTTCAGCTCGTCCGTACTCTCCTGTGCTTTCAGGTAGAGCCAGTACATCTGTTCTTCGTTGCCGATGAGGTAGAAGCCGTCCGCATCCTGCTTCACTGCGTTAGGATTGGTCATGCCGCAGACTATGCAGATGCCGTCGGTGCCGTACTGGTGGTCAGGCTTCGTGGGATAGCTTTCGGTGTTGGTATAGGTGAGGGGACTGTCCTCCAGCTCAGCCCCGTCGCAGCGTACGACGCCCGATGCATAGACGCGCTGCCCGTTAGGGTCTGGCATGGGGAAGGGATCTTTGCCGATGGTCTGTGTCCAGACGATGCTTGCCTGGTCGCCATTGGCTTCCTCTGCGGAGGTCGGTCCCTGGTTGAGCTTGTAGCAGAGCGAGCCACCCGCAATCTGCTCCTCGGTTATCGGATTGCCCTGCACCTTATTGAAGACGTTGACGTAGTAGCAGTTGTTGATGGTGTTCGTACCGCTGCCATGCGTGAGGGTGAAGCAGTTGCCGTCGATGACGGTGCCTTCCGTGAACTCGCAGGCAGAGTAGCAGTTGTTCAGCGTCGTGGAGGAATTGCCGTTTGACCAACCCGAGTAGCTGCTGTACATCGAGCTGCCGGGATAGCCCAGCTTGCCGAGTGTGGCACAGTTGTTGAAGGTGATGTTGGCATAGTTTGCGCCCAACATGCCGGCATCGCCGGTCACGCCGCTTCGCTGACCCGTGATGTCAACATTCGTCACCACGTTCTCTACGAGCACCGTGCCTTCGGCCTTGCCGATGAGGGCACCGTAGTGGATGTTCGTCGAAACGGCGCTGCCCTCTACGCGGAGGTTGCAGATGGTGGCACCATCGATGCAGGCGAAGAGGCCACGCCACTTCTCGGTGACGTTGGCGTAGTGGTAGGTGATGGTGTGTCCCTGTCCGTCGAACTTACCTTTGAAGGGGCTGCTCTCCGTACCAATCATCAGGTTGGGGTAGTCGCTTGTGCTGAGGTCGATGTCGGCTGTAAGCAAGCCATTCACATCGGCTCCGTCCTCGACGAACTGCACAAAGGCATTGAGGTCCTCGGCTGTGCCAATCTCCATCGTTTCGCCAGGTTCGGGAGTCTGGGCCGCAACCGTCGCACTCACTCCAAACATGCCGAGCAGGGCAAGCAGGAGCATCGGAAGTAGTCTTTCTTTCATAGTAATAAATTTTAGGTTTATGGTATATGGTTGATTCCTCTCTTCCATTATTTCTATCCTTACACACCGCAAAAATACGATTTCTACAGGTAAAAACAAAACAAAACGTAGTTTTTTTTCGTTTGCCCCGAGCAACAAAATCTCTCTTGACAGACAATAAAATCTCTCTTGGCGTGCTACAAAATTATTTTCAAGCCTTGAAAATATATTTTCAAGCTTTGGTTATATATTTTCAAGCCTTGATTATATATTTTCAAGGCTTGAAAATAATTTGTCGGCACGCTCCTCGAACTTTCTTATGCAGCCAGGAGGAAGTTTCTCCTACTGCACCTGGAAGTTCATAAAGAGGAGCGTGCCGACAGACTCCACGCAGCGTTTGCCATTCCCCTATGGGGCACTGGCTGATGCTGCGCTATTTGATGGCGAATACCGTCCGCTGATTTCCTATGGTAGCACGGAACTCACCGGGCTCGAGCACCCACTGCAAGTCCTCGCCTACGTAGGCAAGGTCGGAGGGACGGACAGTGAGCGTGACGGTCTTGGTCTCGTGGGGCGCAAGTTCCACCTTGGTAAAGGCACGCAGGCGCTTGATGTCGGGGGTAAGCGAAGCAACGAGGTCGGAGACGAAGAGCAGGACCGGTTCCTTGACCTTGCGGTCGGACTGGTTCGCTACATCGACCGTGAAACGGATGTCGCCATCGAATGTCGTGCCGGCAGCCGACTTGGGCGAGAAGCCTTTGCTGGGCGAGGCCTTGCCCGTGGCTGCGGGCGTCTCGACTCGCAGATTGCTGTACTTCACTTCGGAATAGGAGATGCCGGAGCCGAAGGTCCATTGCACGGTGGTGTTGGCATCGTAGTTGTAGGCTCCCTGCATCGTCTCGACGTACTCGCAGGGCTTGCAGTCGTAGGTGATGAACGAGCCGTGGTACTTGGGATAGGTGTAGGGCATACGTCCGGAGAAGTTGGCTTCGCCGGAGAGCAGGTTAGCCAGGGCATCGCCGCCGTAGTTGCCGGGCAGGAAGGTATGGACAACTGCCTTTGCCAGAGGCTCTATCTCGTTGACGATGCGGGGACGGCCCTCGTTGAGCACCAGCACGATGGGTTTGCCGTACTGAGCCAAGGACTTGACCATCTCCTGCTGGTTACGGGAGAGGTTGAGGTCGTCGATGTTGCCTGGGGTCTCGGTATAAGAGTTCTCGCCGACAAAGGCCAGGATGACGTCGGCTGCTGCCGCTTTCTCCTTGACGCTGCTGTCCTCCGCCTTGTGGTCGAGGTTGAAGTTCCGCCCATCATAGCGAACCATCTCGCTATAGGCGACGTTCTCCTTGCCGAACTTCTGTTCCAGAGCGCCGAGGAAAGTGCGGTACTTGCCTATTTCCCTGGCTATGGCGTCGGTTCTGTCGCCTTGCCAAGTGTAGCTCCAGCCGCCGTTCATGGTGCGGAAGCTGTTGGCATTGGGGCCGCAGACAAAGAGCTTCGTGCCTGGCTTCAAAGGCAGAATCTGTTGTTCGTTCTTCAGGAGCACCATGCACTCCTCGGCCATTTTCGTTGCTTCAAGGGCAAACTCGTCGCTGCCGAAGTCGGGGTAAAGACCCTCTAAATCTCCCTTAAAGGGAGACTTCTTGTTCTTCTTTGCTTTAGACATAGACCTAAAAGGCATGTCCCATGTTTCCTTATCCATCAGGCCGACGCGAATCTTGAGGCGCAGGATGCGACGCACGGCATCGTCGATGCGCGACATGGGCACCCGGCCCTCGTTCACCAGCTCCACGAGCAGGTCGCAGAAGTCGGTGGAATAGGGATCCATCGTCATGTCGATGCCTGCATTGATGGCGAGGGCAATGGCATCCTTCTTGTTGGCAGCCACATGGTCGCGGCGCCAGATGTTGTCGATGTCGGCCCAGTCCGTCACGATCATGCCGTCCCAGTCAAGCCCTTCCTTGAGCCACTCGGTCAGCAGGCGGCGGTTGGCATGGAAGGGCACGCCGTTGTTGTTGGCAGAGTTGACCATCAGGCTCAGCGCACCAGCCTCGCAGCACATGCGGAAGGGCTGGAAGTACTTCTCCATCATATCGCGATAGGTCACGCTGGATGGTGTGCGGTCCTTGCCGCTGACGGCAGCGCCATAGGCCATGTAGTGCTTCAAGCAAGCCGCCACATTCTGCATCCCCACGTGGTTGGGGTCGTTGCCCTGAAGACCGCGTGTCAGTTCGGAAGCCATGATGCCGTTCAGCAGCACGTCTTCGCCGAAGCTCTCCCACACGCGGGGCCAGAGCGGAGAACGCGCTACGTCCATGACCGGCGAATAGACCCAGGGGATGAGGCAGGCACGGCTCTCGTAGGCCGTTATCTCACCGATGCGGCGCGGGATGGCGGCATTGAAGCTGGCGCCTTGTCCCACTTCCTGCGGGAAGAACGTCGCGCCCCAGGTATAGCTGGCACCGTGTATCTGGTCAACACCATATATCTGCGGCACACCGCACTGCTCCATGGAAGCCTTGTTGAGGTTGCGGATGATGTCAGCCCACTTCTCTGGCGTCTGCGCTACGCCGAAAGGCACGTTCAGGATGGAGCCTACGCGGTACTTCCCGAAAGCCTCATCCACTGCCTCAGGGGAAAGTACCTTATCGATAGCCAGCTCGCACATCTGACCTACCTTGTCGCGAAGCGTCATCTTGGAGAGCAGAGTCTCCACTTGCGTCTCGACCTTCTCGTCACGAGGAATGCACTGCGAACGCACGGGCAGTGCTACGGCTGCACTTAATACACTAAAAAGAGCTACTGATAACAATCTATGATTCATAATACCTTATTTATGGTTCATCCGACAAATGCATAGGTAATCAACAAATAAATGAGCCATAAGAAAGATAGCTAAGATAAAATCACTACCTTTGGTTACCCCTAACTAAAGT
>OMSJ01000057.1 GCA_900313705.1 uncultured Prevotellaceae bacterium | reverse complement strand
CGAGAGGAGGCCCTTCTCCAGGTTGCCTCGTTTGTTGTCGCCCCAAGCCTGGTCGAGCGTGCGGTTCGTGCCGAGCAGGTTCATCGAGTCGTCCTTGCCGGGATACCAAATGACGTTTCTGCCATTCATCTGGAACGTGACCATCAGGTTGTCGGGCTTCTTGTCGGCTGCCTTGAAGACGCTGCCCTCCTTGTAACGCAGTTCTACATCTTCCGTGCGGATGTAGAGGTAGCCATCTGTTGTCTCGGTGGTGAACTCAGGCACGGGGAGGCGGCGGTTGACGATGGCGAAGGTGGCGCGGTCCTCAAACTGTGCCGTCGCGCTGTACTGGATGCGTATCATCCTGCTGGTAAGCACGGTGAAGCGGGCATTGCCTGACGTGACCACGGCAGCCGGGTCAGCCACGGGGTCAAGTACCTCTTCTGCGAAAAGTGAAAAGGTGAAAAGGTGGAGGAATGATAGCACAGTGCACAGAGAGGGCACCTTTGACGCTAAAGCATCCATGATTGAAAGACGGATAGGGAACTTCATATTGATAAACTTTGCTTCTTTTGCCTGCAAAGTTACACTTTTCTCGCTTAACGGCAAAACAAAAGGCAAAAAAAGCTTAGCAGCGAAGCTCATTTGTTAACTACTAATAATTGAACCTTGGCAAACTAAACAAAAATGTTAAAAGGCGGCCCATCGAGCTGCCTTTTTTCGTATATGCCTTGTCTGCTTGCGGTAAACTCTGTTCCTTTGCGGTAGGAAAACGATGTTTAACCATCAAATCGTACTGTTGTGAAGACGTCAAATGATAAGATGAAGCCACTGACTCGGGCAGAGATGGAAGTAATGAACGTGCTATGGGATGCCTCTCATGCCCTGACCGTGAATGAGATTGTGGAAGGCTATGCTGAGCCTCGACCTGCCTACACCACCGTCGCCACCTTCCTGAAGATACTCGAAGCGAAAGGCTATGTGGAGCACAAACGCAAGGAGGAAACGGGCCGCACCTTCTACTATTCGCCCATGCTCTCGCGCGAGAAGTACATAGCCCATGTGGTGAACGACGTGAAGGACACGCTCTTCGGCAGTTCGGCGGGGAGCTTCTGCTCCTTCCTCATACAGAACGAGGAGTTCTCGGACGAGGAGCTGAGGGAAATACTCTCTTTAATTCAAAATGATTAAATTCAATTTGATGAACCGCAAAATTACCCTATGGAAAAAAGTACGTGTACTTGTCGCCATAAGTACGTGGACTTATCCTCATAAGTACGTGGACTTATCGCCATAAGTACGTGGACTTATCTGACCACTTCCCTAAGAGGGGAGCAAAGGGGGGCTTTAGTGGATAATCATAAATTCAGAATTAGGTGATACCTTAAAGTTTACAATTATGTTGGCATATATCATAAAGTCATCATTGCTGCTGGCAGTCCTCTACGGAGGCTTTGCCTTGCTGCTGAGCCGCGAGACGTTCCATCGCTTCAACAGAATCGCTCTGCTTAGCGTGCTCGTCGCCTCGATGGTGCTGCCTTTTATCCGACTCACCATACGGAAGCCGAAGTTCCTCAGCTATGAGAAGCCCGAGGTTATGCTGGCAGAACGAGAGACCGCAGCCGTTCTGGCGGATTTGAAATCCGACAGGACTGAATACAAGCATTTGCAATGCGCAGGCAAGAATGTCGGGATTGCAAATCCCTATACGCAAAACGGCCTGATTACAAATCCGTCCGAACAGGTGATGGGGGCGATTCACCCCTACTTTGGAGGGGACGGAGGAGGCTCTTCCCTTGGAGGGACTGTGGGAGGCTGTGTCTATCTCATCGGCTTCCTTGCTTCCCTCGCCATCTTCTTTGTGGGGCTCTTCCGCCTCTTCAGGGAGATAAGGGGCGGCTTACACACGAAAGACGAGCTGGGCAACACGATAGTCATTCATGGAGGCGACTTCGCACCCTTCAGCTTCCTACATTATATAATAATAAGCGCTTCGGACTACGAGCATCTGCGACGCCCCATCCTGGCCCACGAGCAGGCTCACATACGCCTTGGCCACACCTACGACCTGCTGCTGCTCGAGGCGGTGAAGGCTGTCCAGTGGTTCAATCCCTTCGTCTATCTCCTGGGACGCGACCTCAAGGCCGTACACGAATACGAGGCCGACAACGCTGTACTTTCTTATGGCATCGATGCAAAGACATATCAACTCTTACTCGTGACGAAAGCTGTGGGCAGCCGACTGCAGACGGTCTGCAACAACCTCAGTCACCATTCACTCAAGAAAAGAATCAACATGATGCACACACACAAAACCAACCGCTGGCTGATGGGCAAGGCTCTCATCCTGCCGGCACTCATGGCTCTGGCCCTCGTTGTCTGGGCCAAACCCAAAGTCGAGGAGATAATCCCTTCGAATGAGACAGCTTCATCTATCGTCGAGGACAACGACCAAGTACAAGATAACGGCCCTGTCGAGGTGGCTGTACCTGGAATGGGAATCGTAACGACCGATGAAGTACAGGGGTTCTATAAGGGCAGAATGCTGAATGCCTTTATTCCGAAGGACAACGCAAAGGACTTTATCAAGAAGCACGGGCCGGCCATTGCGGTCTCGTGGCTCAAGGGAACTTGGGTGGTGAAGGGCGACAACTCCTTCATCGAGGAGCATCCCGATTGTGGCTATCCTATGGCGTTCCATACGAAGTACTACGACGTCATGCTCGACGGCAAGCAGCTCGATGTCAACAACCTGCCCAACCTGCCTGCCTCGGCCTTGAAGAAGGTGGAGATACAGCTGCGCTCCAAGGGGGAGAAACTAACGGTCAACCTCACCACGAAGCTTGTCCAGATACCCGCTGGCGTGAAGGGTAACATCAATCCTGAGCTGACCATCCTGCTGACTGGCACGCCTCCCAAGGACTGCGGCACCAAGACGAGCATCTGGGAACGGCGAGGCAACTTCGACGGCTTCAGTTGGAAGAACTACACCATCTGCTCGTGGAAGTGGGACGTCGATGACATCAGCGTCCATCTGAAGGAAGTCGCTATCCGCAGCGACCACAGCGTCCGCATCAACGTCTGCAAGGGTGTTCCGCAGAAGCACATCGACCGCATCAAAAGCATTATGAAGGAGTGCGGCGTAACGAACTACAGGTTCGTGAACCAATAGCATGTAAGGTTTTAGAAGTTAATATCAGGAATTCCGACGGTTCCGGTGCGCTGGGAAGTGCGCCGGATTCTGCCGTTATAGACGTGCGCCAAATTGCCACGCTAAACACGCATCTGCTTTCTTCTTGGTTCACCGCGTCCCTCCAGGAATCGCCTAAAATGGTATCGGGTATGGTTTGGGGCATTCTTCCAAAGAAATACACTCAAATCAAGTGCACACTGATAATGAACTGGGAGGCTATACTCGAATGACAAAAGTCAACTAAACCCTCATAGCATCTGATACCTTACACATCATCTATTGGGATGTCTGCAAGTAACGAACCCAGCAGGCATCCCGTTTTTTTTGCTTATCCAATAGCTTTTAGTCATTTTCACTTGGTTTCATAATGTTTTTCACCTTTTCCTTTGGCTATTCTGCTTTTTATTTATATCTTTGCAGCAACAATTGCAGGACTTAACAAAGGAGGGTTACATCATGGCAAAAGACAAATATGTACGCTTCGACTGGGCAGCCAAGCGTATGCTCCGCAATAAAGCCAACTTCGGCGTGCTTGAGGGACTCATCACAGTACTTCTGAACGAGCAAGTACATATCGACGAGATACTCGAAAGTGAAGGCAACCAGGACACCTTCGACGACAAGTTCAACCGCGTCGATGTGAAAGCGAAGAACTCCAAGGGCGAAATCATCATCGTGGAGATACAGCTCACAAGGGAACTCTACTATCTGGAGCGCATACTCTACGGTGTGGCAAAGTCCATCACCGAGCACATACAACTCGGCGACAAGTACGACAAGGTGAAGAAGGTCTATAGCATCAGCATTCTCTACTTCGACCTCGGCAAGGGTGCCGACTACCTCTACCATGGACAGACCACGTTCACGGGCGTTCACACCGGCGACACGCTCCAAATAACGACAAAGGAAAAGGATGTCATCGAGATGAAGACACCCGAACAGATCTTCCCCGAGTACTACCTCATCCGCGTAAACGAGTTCAACAAGGTTGCAACAACTCCATTGGAGGAATGGCTGGACTACCTGCGCTCAGGGCACATCAAGGATGACACCACTGCACCCGGCCTGCAAGAAGCACGCAGGCAACTGCAGTACATGCAGATGCCTCGCGAGGAACAGATTTCTTACGACCGTCATCTGGATGCAATTATGATTCAGAATGACGTCATTTCCACAGCACAAAAAGAGGGAAGAGCTGAGGGAAGAGCTGAAGGAAGAGCTGAGGAACGCATGGAACGCGAGAAAGAACGTATTGCCAACGTCACCCGAATGCGCGCCAAAGGCTATGACGATGCTTTGATTGCAGAGCTCCTCGATTTGGATATTAACTATGTAAAGCAACACTAAAGATATGTTTCTCTCTATCCTCCTGTTTGTCCTACTTTTACTTTTGCCGTGCACAGCCTCAGCACAAGAAGCCTCTAACCCCGTTTGGCCACGCGACTGGCCAGACCCGACCGTATGGCTGGGCGAAGACGGACGCTACCACTGCATTGCCACCAACCCGACACGCTCCATCGTAAGCGACGACCTCTTCCACTGGGAGATGAGCGACGTGGCTCCCATCGACATCGCGTCGTGGGGCAAGATGCAAGCCGTGGCACAGCGCTACTGGGCTCCCGACGTAGCCATGGTCAACGGCAAGCGCAACCTCTACCTCACGCTTTACAACAGCGCCGAGGACAGCAACATCGGTGTGCTGCAAGAGTTTGCCCCAGGGCAGTTCCAGTTCGTAGGCATCATCACAAGCAGCCTCGACACAGGCATACACGACACCATCGACCCGGAAGTCGTCACCGACCCCAAGACGGGCAAGGTGTGGCTCTTCTTCGGAAGCGTGGGCGGCATACATCGTGTAGAACTCAACAAGGACGGGCTCTCCCTGAAGGAAGGGGCGAAGTACGAGCACGTGGCTGGCCTCACCGTAGAGCAATGCCCCGACCGCTCGAAGGTCTTCGAAGGCTCCTACCTCCATAAGCACGGCAAATACTGGTATCTCTTCGTCAGCTCAGGGTTCTTCGGCAACCATACCTACAAGCTACAGGTGGGCAGGGCAAAGAAACTGACCGACGTCTTCCTCGACCGTGAAGGCAGACCGATGAAGGAAGGCTTCGCCACAACAGTCCTGTACAGCGACGAAGGCGACCAGTTCTACGGCCCCGGACACTGCGGCGAGATATTCAAAGCCAAGGACGGCAAAGAGTACATCTTCTACCACTGCCACATCCAAGGTAGCCGCCGCCCCAACAGCCGCCCGCTCTTCATCGACTGCATACAGTGGGACAAGGATGGCTGGCCATACGTCGAAGGAGGTAAGCCCTCTGAAAAATTGAAAGGTGAATAATAAAATATGATAATCCGCACCCTATGGAAAAAAGTACGTGTACTTGTCGCCATAAGTACGTGTACTTATCCGAATAACTACGTGTACTTATCCCCATAAGTACGGGTACTTATCTGACCACTTCCCAAAGAGGGGAGTAAAGGGTACTTATACGGATTATCATAAAATATAAAGGTGAAATAGCATCCCCAGCAATCCTCTTACCACTTACCTCTAACCTCTAACCTCTAGTAAATAGCCTAATTACCAAATAGTACATAAATCGTAAATCGTCAAATTGTAAATTACCATGACTCTTATCAAATCCATCTCGGGCATCCGAGGCACCATCGGAGGAAGGGCAGGCGATACGCTCAACCCCCTCGACATCGTGAAATTCACATCTGCTTACGCTACACTCATCCGCCGCACCACAACGGTGAAGAGCAACAAGATTGTTGTCGGTCGCGACGCACGCATCTCCGGACCTATGGTCAAGAATGTGGTCTGCGGCACGCTCATGGGCATGGGCTTCGACGTGGTCAACATCGGCCTCGCCACGACGCCCACCACCGAGATTGCCGTCACCATGGAAGGCGCCTGCGGCGGCATCATCATCACCGCTAGCCACAATCCCCGCATGTGGAACGCCCTGAAGCTGCTCAACTCCCACGGCGAGTTCCTCAATGCCGCTGAAGGCAACGAGGTGCTCCGCATCGCCGAAGCAGAAGACTTCGAGTACGCCGACGTCGATCACCTTGGCTCTTATCGCGAGGACAACACCTACGACCAGAAGCACATCGACCTCGTGCTCGGCCTCGACCTGGTGGATGTGGAAACCATCAAGAAGGCGAACTTCCGCGTAGCCTTCGACAGCGTCAACAGCGTCGGCGGCGTCATCCTGCCGAAGCTCCTGGAACAGCTCGGCGTGAAGACCGTCACAGGCCTCTTCACCGAACCGACCGGCGACTTCCAGCACAATCCCGAACCTCTTGAGAAGAACCTTGCCGACATCAAGGCTCTGATGCAGAAAGGAGAGCACGACATCGCCTTCGTCGTTGACCCCGACGTTGACCGCCTTGCCCTCTTCTGCGAAGACGGCACCATGTACGGTGAGGAATATACACTCGTCACAGTGGCCGACTATATCCTGCAGCATACACCCGGCAACACCGTCAGCAACCTCAGCTCGACCCGTGCCCTGCGCGACGTCACCCGCAAGTATGGCTGCGAGTACAACGCAGCAGCCGTGGGCGAAGTGAACGTCGTGACGAAGATGAAAGCCACCAACGCCGTCATCGGCGGCGAAGGCAACGGCGGCGTCATCTACCCTGCTGCCCACTACGGCCGCGACGCCCTCGTAGGCATCGCTCTCATCCTGACCTATATGGCCAAGAAGGGCATGACGGCCAGCCAGCTTCGTGCCACCTATCCTCCCTACTTCATCGCCAAGAACCGCATCGACCTTACACCAGAGACCGATGTGGACGCCATCCTCGCTAAGGTCAAGGAGATGTACAAGAGCGAAGAGGTAAACGACATCGACGGCGTGAAGATAGACTTCCCCGACAAGTGGGTACACCTGCGCAAGTCGAACACAGAGCCCATCATCCGCGTCTATAGCGAAGCCAGCACAATGGAAGCAGCCGACGCCATCGGCAAGAAGATAATGGACGTGGTATATAGCATGGTATAACCTCATAACCTCATAACCTAACAACCTCATAAACTAGCAACCTCATAAACTAACAACTATGTTAACACAAATCATCAACGCAAAGATCCTGACGCCGCAGGGATGGCTCAAGAACGGCAGCATCATCCTGAGAGACAGGAAAATCCTGGAAGTAACGAACTGCGACCTTGCCGTCATCGGCGCTGACCTCATTGATGCAAAAGGCATGTACGTAGTGCCTGGCTTCATCGACATGCACGTACACGGTGGAGGCGGCAGAGACTTCCAGGAAGGCACTCCCGAAGCATTCCGCACCGCTGTAGAAGCGCACGCAAAGCACGGCACGACCAGCATATTCCCCACCCTGAGCAGCAGCACGGTTCCGATGATAGAGAAGGCCGTCAAGACTTGCTCCCAACTGATGCAGGATAAGGATTCTCCCATCTTGGGACTGCACCTCGAAGGTCACTACCTCAGCCCCAACAAGGCCGGAGCACAACTGCCCGAGTGGATAAAGAACCCTGACCCCAACGAGTACATCCCCATCGTGGAGCACTCCGACTGCCTGACCCGCTGGGATGCCGCGGACGCTACTGTGCCGAGAAGGGTGTCCTGCCAAGCATAGCGCACACCAATGCAGAATACGACGACGTGAAGGCCGCCTTCGAAGCTGGCTTCACACACGTCACCCACTTCTACAACGCCATGCCTGGCTTCCACAACAAGATGGGCTACAAGTACGAAGGCACGGTGGAGAGCGTCTATCTCATCGACGATATGACCATCGAATGCATCGCCGACGGCATACACGTTCCGCCCACCATCCTGCGCATGGCCTACAAGATTAAAGGTGTAGAACGTATGGCCCTCATCACCGATGCCCTGGCTGTAGCTGCTGCTGGTCCCGACGCAAAGGCATTCGACGACCGCGTCATCATCGAGGACGGTGTATGCAAGCTTGCCGACCGCTCTGCCCTTGCCGGCTCCATCGCCACCAGCGACCGCCTTGTCCGCACAATGGTAACGCAGGCCGAGGTACCTCTGGAGGATGCAGTACGTATGGCAAGCGAGACGCCGGCCCACATCATGGGCGTCTTCGACCGTAAGGGTGCCCTGGCTCGCGGCAAGGATGCCGACGTCCTCATCCTCGACGAGAAGCTCAAGGTACGTTGCGTCTGGCAGATGGGCAAGATTATCGAGAACTCTCTGTTCTGATAAATCTGAATACTCCGAATACTCCGAATACTCTGAATATTCTGAAACAGCATGAACCCCATCCGACAACTGTGGCAGAAAGCAATGCGCAACGAAGCGCTGCGTGAGAGGCTGCGCATCATTATATTCCAAAGCGACACACCAGCAGGGAAGGCGTTCGACGTCGCCCTGCTCTGGTGTATCGTTGCAAGCATTCTGGTCGTCGTGGTGGAGAGTATGCAGGGAATACCGCCTACGCTCAAGCAGGTGTTCACCGTACTGGAGTACATCTTCACTTTCTTCTTCACGCTGGAATATCTTTGCCGGCTCTATTGTTCGGACAAGCCACGCGAGTATGCCCTGAGCTTCTTCGGCATCATCGACCTGCTGAGCACCCTTCCGCTCTACATAGGATGGATCTTCGGCCCTGTGCGCTACCTGATGATAGTGCGCACGTTCCGCCTCATCCGCGTCTTCCGTGTGTTCAAGCTCTTCAGCTTCCTGAAAGAAGGAGACCTGCTGATGCGCTCTCTGGTCATCAGTGCGCCGAAGGTGGCTGTCTTCTTCCTCTTCATGGTCATCATGGTTATCAGCATGGGCACACTCATGTACATTGTGGAAGGCGACATGCCCGACACGCCCTTCGTCGATATACCGACAAGCATCTACTGGGCTGTCGTCACGATGACGACGGTAGGCTATGGCGACATTGCCCCTTCGACACTCATCGGACGCATACTCAGCGCTATCGTCATGCTCATGGGCTATACCATCATGGCTGTGCCGACAGGTATCGTGAGTGCACAGATGGTACACGACCACAAGCCTCGGCGCAAGACTAAGTACTGCCCCGAATGCGGTTCGCCTGTCCCCTCTGATGCCCACTTCTGTCCCTTCTGCGGGCTAAAGCAGGAGGTGAGCAAGAAGGCAACGGGGAACTCCGCATTGTCCATGGTGCTATTCCTCCTGATGTCGAGCCTCTCCCTGAACAGCTTTGCCCAGGACAAACTGCTGACCGGTACTGTGATAGGCACAAGGGAAAGCGTCGATTACTCTACCGGAAAGGCCAGCACGACGGTCAATACCGCTGCCAACGCCTTCGACGGCGACCTCTCCACCTGCTTTGCCTCCTACGAGCGCAGCAGGACGTGGGTCGGCCTCGACTTGGGCGAACCGCACATCATCACCCGTGTCGGCTGGTCGCCACGCAACGACGGCCTTGGTCCGGGACGCATGGTGCTGGCACTTTTTGAGGGGGCCAGCACACCCGACTTCCATGATGCCGTGCCGCTATATCTTATAGACGAGCCCGGCATCATCGGTGAAATGAGCTATGCCAATGTCAATGTCTCTCGCGCCTTCCGCTATGTTCGCTACGTCGGTCCTGCCGATGCAAGATGCAACGTAGCGGAAGTCGCTTTTTATGGACATGCCGGAGAAGGCGATGACAGCCACTTCTACCAACTGACTAACCTCCCGACCGTCTCTTTTCACACCACAGATAACGTCGAGCCATACGACAAGGTGAACGAAATCACTTCGCACTTCACCATCATCTATGCCGACGGCACGATGATACAGGAAGAGAGCGGCACATCGCGTTTGCGCGGCAATGCTTCGATGCAACACCCCAAGAAGCCCTACCGCATCAAGTTCGACGAGGCGCATCGCATCTTCAAGAACTCTGACATGCGCTCGCCAGCCAAAGCCAAGAAGTGGACGCTCATCAACAACTACGATGACAAGACCTTGATGCGCAACCTCGTGGCCTTCGAGATAGCACGTCGCATGGGCATGAGCTACGTGCCTTGGAGCAAACCGGTGGACGTCATCGTCAATGGCGAATACCGAGGCTGCTACCAACTGACCGACCAACTGACTGTTGACAAGAACCGCATCGACATCACCGATATGGAGCCGACGGACACGGAGGGCGAAGCACTGACGGGTGGCTACCTGCTGGAGCTTGACGGCTACGCAAGCCAAGAGGCATCGTGGTTCACAAGCATGGCAGGAAACCCAATCACCATCAAAAGCCCCGACGAGGATGACATCACGACCGAGCAGGCTGCGTACATACGCCAAGAGTTCAACAGCATGGAAGCCTCCATCCTTGCCTCCAACTTCGACGACCCTGAGTCGGGGTTCCGGCTGCACCTCGACGAGAGGAGCTTCTTGCAGTACTTCCTGGCAGAGGAGCTGGCAGGCAATCCCGATGCGTTCTGGAGTTGCTACATCACAAAGGAGCGAAACGATGACTTGTTCCGCATCGGACCTGTCTGGGACTTCGACAATGCCTTTGACAACGACTACCGCAACTTCCCCACCAACGACTTGGGCGACTTCCTTTCCCTTGCCCGAGGCGGTGCCGGCAACTCGCGTGCCTTGCTCAAGCGGCTGTTCTCCGACCCTGCCCTTCGCGCTTCGATGGCTGAAATGTGGAACACAGTTCGTGAACAGAAAGACATCACTGCTGAAAGCATCACTGCATACATCGACTCCACTGCCGCTGAGCTGATGCAGTCGCAGCGCCTCAACTTCATGCGATGGCCCATCCTGAACCAGACGATACAGGTCAACCCGAGGGCCGGAGGCTCATATGACGTCGAGGTGGGATGGATAAAGGAATATGTCGAGAACCGCATCCCGTGGCTCGACGACAAGATAAACGCAAGCCCGTCCGAAGAAGAGCAGCATGAGACGATAGAGATTGCCACAGCTAAAGAACTGTCTAACTTCGCATATCGCGTCAATGCAGGGAAGACGAATCTTCATGCTGTGCTGAAGGCCGACATCAACTTCACCAACTATTCCTCCACGATGATAGGAACCGACAAGCCCTACAGCGGCACCTTCGACGGAGCAGGCCACACCATCACCATCGCACTCTCGCGCAGCGCTGACTTCGCCGGCCTCTTCTGCAACCTTTCGGGAACCGTGAAGGACCTCACTGTCCGAGGCACAATCAAGACAAGCAAGAAGTTCGCCGGCCTTGTGGCCAACCTGCAGGGCGGCACTCTGCTTCGCTGCCAAAGCTACATCGACATCAACGGCACCGTCAACGGCGACGGCACACACGGCGGACTGGCTGGACTCTTCAATGTGGGAGACGAAATCAATTTGTTGCAGGACTGCATCTTTGCCGGAAGCATCAACGGCGACAATGTCAACTGTTGCGGAGGACTCGTCGGATGGGCTTCCTCAATAGGATACATCTCGAACTGCCTCATGGCAGGCAGGATGAACATCAGCTCGGAAGGTGGCGACATCATCTGCCGCAACAGCGGCAACGCCATCATCCAGGATACTTATTATTATAGAGACGGCTGGAACGCTGCTGCTCCGGCCACGGCCATCAGCACCGACACCTACGAGATGGGAAGCGGAGCGCTTTGCTTCAAGCTCAATGCACGCAGGCCGGAGGAGAAGCAGGCTTGGTTTCAAACCCTCGACGAAGACCCCTATCCTGTGCCCGACAACAGGCATCTGCCCGTTTGGAGCTATGAAGGTTCGTACACCAACGAGAACCCCGACGGCATTGATGAAATTAAAAATGAAAAACTAAAAATGAAAGATGAGGGGGCTGTATATGACCTCAGCGGTCGCAAAGTGGTAAATGGTAAATGGCTCAATGGTAAATGGAATGGCATTTACATAAAGAATGGAAAGAAGTATGTCAAATAACATCAACGAAAGAGTAGGAAAGCTGCGCGATTATCTGCGGAAGAACGGGCTCGCAGCCTTCATCTTCCCCAGCACAGACCCGCATCAGGGGGAATATGTCCCCGAACATTGGCAGACGCGCAAGTGGATAAGCGGTTTCGACGGGAGCGCAGGCACAGCCGTCGTCACCCTATCCGACGCTGCGCTTTGGACCGATAGCCGCTACTACATCGCTGCCGAACAGCAGCTCCAGGGTACGCCCTTCAAGCTTATGAAAGATGGACAGGCAGAGACACCTTCCATCACCGAATGGCTATGTCAACAACTAACCGAGAACAATGTTGTTGGAGTGGACGGCGAAGTCTTCACCGAGACAGAGATAGAAGAGATGCAGGCTGCTTTAGGCATGGCTGGCATCATGCTCAAGACAGACCTCAACCCTGCCGAAGAGCTTTGGACAGACCGCCCGCCCATCCCAAAGAACAAGGTGGAGATACAGCCTTTGGAGTTCGCCGGCGAGTCGGCTGAAAGCAAGATAGAGCGCGTGCGACAGGCACTTCGTGAGCAAAAGGCAAATGGCATCCTCATCTCCCAACTGGACGACATAGCCTGGCTGCTCAACCTTCGCGGCTCCGACGTGCATTGCAATCCCGTCTTCGTCAGCTACGTTCTGCTTACGCTCGACGAGGTGACGCTCTTCATCGACAGCGAAAAGCTCGATGACAGCGTTAAAAACTACCTAAATAAAATAGGTGTAAGGGTAAAACCATACGGAGAATTCCAGACCCTCTCTATCTCTCCTTTAAAGGGAGAGGACAAGGCTCAGAAAGCCTCCCCTTTAAGGGGAGGTTTGGTAGGGTCTTTGAAGTCCATCAAGAACGCTGCCGAGATAGCAGGCTTCCGCAGGGCAATGATTCGCGACGGCGTGGCAATGGTGAAGTTCCTGCACTGGCTGAATCCAGCCGTGGAAGCAGGCGGGCAGACGGAACTCAGCATCGACCGTAAGCTCACGGCCTTGAGAGCAGAGCAAGACCTGTACCGAGGCTTCTCGTTCGACACGATTGCTGCCTATGGACCGCATGGTGCCATCGTCCACTACGAAGCCACACCTGAGTCGGACGTCAAGCTCGAACCGAAAGGATTCCTACTTTTGGACAGCGGCACTCAGTATCAGGACGGCACGACCGACATAACGCGAACCATCGCGCTCGGCCCGCTGACCGACGAGGAACGCCTTGACTACACGCTCGTACTCAAAGGGCACATCCGGTTGGCACTCACCCGCTTCCCCGACGGCATCAGCGGCACACAGATTGATGCCCTCGCCCGCTATGCCATGTGGCAGCACGGCATCAACTACGGACACGGCACCGGCCACGGCGTCGGCTCATACCTCTGCGCCCACGAAGGGCCTCATCAGATACGCCACACCTGGAAGCCTGCCCCACTCCACGCAGGCATGACGGTCACCAACGAGCCCGGCATCTATCGCCAAGGCAAGCATGGTGTGCGCATCGAGAACACGATGCTCATCGTTGAAGACGGCGAGACAGAGTTCGGCAAGTTCCTCCGTCTCGAGCCGCTCACCCTCTGCCCCATCGACCTCACACCTGTCCTCTGGAACATGATGACAGCCGAGGAAGTGGCATACATCAACGCATATCACGAGAAAGTATATGAAGAGCTCTCACCCCTCCTGACGGAAGAGGAAAGGCTGTGGCTCAAGGTTCAGTGTGTTGCGATGCCATCGCAACCATAGAGCAATTGCGATGCCATCGCAACATACATAACAAAATATGATAATTCGCAAAAACACCCTATGGAAAAAAGTACGTGTACTTGTCGCCATAAGTACGTGTACTTATCCACATAAGTACGTGGACTTATACCCATAAGTCCGTGGACTTATCTGACCCCTTCCCTGAAAAGGGAGCAAGGGGTGCTTTTGCGGATTATCATTTAACAAAATCATCAACATCTATGGCAATAATAAAGACTCTCAAGGGGATGCCCGCTCCCCGCTTCGGCAAGCACTGCTACTTCAGCGAAGGCGCTGTGATAGTGGGCGATGTAGAGATGGGCGACGACTGCACCGTTTGGTTCAATGCCGTCATCCGTGGTGACGTGCACTTCGTCAAGATAGGCAACCGCACAAACGTTCAGGACAACTCGTGCATCCATACGCTCAACGGCAAGGCGCCTTGCATCCTGGGCGACGACGTGACCATCGGCCACTGCGTCACCCTGCACGGCTGCGAAGTCAAGGACGGCGCACTCGTCGGCATGGGCGCCACGGTGCTCGACCATGCAGTGGTGGGCAAGGGTGCAATCGTAGCTGCAGGTGCTCTTGTCTTGAGCAACACTCAAATCGGCGACGGCGAACTGTGGGGCGGCGTACCTGCCAAGTTCATCAAGAAGGTTGATCCCGAACAGGCACAAGCCCTCAACAAGACCTACGCCCGCCACTACATCGAGTACAGCGACTGGTTCCGCGATGCAGACAGCGACCCCAAAAACACGCAAGAGGTAACAACAAGCGAGGACTACAAGCCGCACCAAAGCTCCTAAGAGGAAACATAATTAATTTGCTTCCTTCAAGAGCTCGATGTCAGTCACCACACACGGCGCGCACAGACCGACCGCAGCCGCGGCTGGCCTTGTTGCTCCAATACCATTCGATTGGACCGATGTAGAGACCGTACGCTTTGCCGTCGTGACTTGGGTAGAGCGAACTCGACCAATAGTAGCCGTAGGTGGATGCACCCTCGAGGTCGTCAATCCATTGGTATCCAGCAGCAGGAAGGAAGATTTGAGCTCCATTTAGGCCAGTCACAAGGATGCCGTTCACTCCGTTCAGCATCGTCCATTGGCGGGAGCAATAGTTGACGAATTCTAACAACAGTTCGGCTGACGGCATACGCCATGGCGCACCCATCAAGACTGTAGCAACATCGTAGCTTGTGCCGGCAATGTCGGAGCCGATGTTGACATATCCCGTATCTTTATTGTAGTAAGCGTATGCGTCCCAGTTGTACGCACTCTTCTCGCTTGTCTCGCCCCAAGCATAGTAACCGCCGTAGCCTTCTGGCGTGCTTGCCCCCACGTTGCAGCAGCACCACTTTGTCCCGGATGGCAGCCCAAGGTCGATAACATGGGGATGATGGTCGTCGGGGCATAGTCTTTTCACCGTAACCTGGCATTCTGCTTTCACGCCACTGTCGTCCGTGGCGACAACTGTTATGAGTGATGTACCGATGCTAACTGCCGTTACAAAGCCCTGTGCATCTACAGAAGCAACACTTGGGGTACTGCTTGACCACGTCAGGCCCTTGGTGTCGGCATCCACAGGTAGGACGGAAAATGTCAGTTGCCTTGTCTCGCCTTCTTTCAGTTCTACCACGTCATCCGAGAAGTAAATATCCGTCACAGGCCGGACAAACCTGATACTATCTATATTAGCAATAGGGAAAAGCACAGATTTCCCATCTTTCCACACTCGTATACCATACTGCGCTTCAGCCGTCAACACGGATAACAGCAGAGCGAAAGAGATATACAGCCTACGCATATTATAAGGTTATTAATGTATTATCGAGAACAAAGGTACGATTTAATTCGGGAATAGCAATAACTTCTTGGAAATAATCTGTACATTTTTCACTTTTCACTTTACACTTTGCACTTTTTGTCGTACCTTTGCACTCACTTTCATATAGCTATATAAAAAAATACAAATAAGATGAAGTACTTCTTCCCTATGGCACTGCTGTGCCTGTGCCTCTGTGCCTGCAACACGCGCAAGGAGGCCGAGACAAAGACAAGCACCGTGACGAACCCCATTCCGCTGAAGCTGGGCGATCCCTTCCTGCTTCATGCCAGCGACGGACGCTACTACATGTACGGCACATCGTTGGGCGACGGCTTCGAGGCCTTCGTGAGCGACGACCTGGTCCAGTGGGACTCTTGCGGGCAGGTGTATAAAGGCGGCAGCCCCGAGCAATGGAACCTCGACTGCTTCTGGGCACCCGAGGTCTATGAGCGCGACGGCAAATACTACCTCTTCTTTAGCTCTAACTACAGAGAGAACCCGACAAATGAGGGCGAGAACTTCAAGATTGGCGTTGCCGTCAGCGACTCGCCCGCAGGTCCCTTCACCGACCTTTACGACCGTCCCATCTTCAACCCCGAGTATCCCATCATCGATGCCAACGTTTATTTCGACGACGAGCAGGGCAAGTGCTACCTCTACTTCAGCCGTTGCTGCTACAAACACGCTGTTGAGAGCGAGATTGCGGACAGCCTGCGCCGTGCCGGCAGCTTCCAGGAGATAGAGGAGAGTTGGGTGTATGGCGTGGAACTGAAGCCAGACTTCAGCGGCGTCATTGGCGAGCCCGTGCTCCTGCTCTGCCCGCCCACCAAGCTTGCTGACAGCCAGAGCGAATGGGAAAGCCGCAGCGCCACACATGGCGAAGTGAACCGCCGTTGGACGGAGGGCAGTTACCTCTTCCGCGAGGGCGACACATATTATATAATGTATAGTGCTAACCACTACGGCGGACAGTACTATGCCGTGGGTTATGCTACGGCAGACAACCCGCTTGGTCCCTTCAAGAAGGCTGACAACAATCCCGTGCTGCAGGAGAACGTCAGCAAGGGCGGCACAGTCATGGGCACAGGCCACAACATGGTGCTGACCATGCCCGACGGTCAGCGCTACTGCGTCTATCATGGCCGCATGACCAGCAATCCCGATGAGCGTGTCGTACTGATAGACAAGCTCAACATCAGCGAAGACGGTGTGCTCACTGTTGATGGTCCGACCACAGAACCTCAAAGCATCCCCTTCGAATAGAGGACAATAATCAATGACGAGAACGCCCCTGTGTCTTCATCTCTTTAGGAGAGGATTCTTCGCCTCGCTCAGGCGGGAGGGGAGAGGTTTTTGCCTTCTACTCTTCTTCCTCCTTGTCAGTCTGCAGGCCTATCCCCTTGGCTACAAACTGACGGGGACTGTCATTGGCACACCTAAAGGCTACGACTACAGCACAGGCACGAGTTCCTACAACATCAACAATCGCGATTGCGCCTTCGATGGCGACCTCTCGACCTACTTCGCTTCTTCTTACTCCTCGGGCGGATGGGTCGGTCTCGACCTGGGAAAGACCTGTGTCATCACTCGGGTGGGCTTTGCCGCAACGCCACGTGGCAACGGCTCCGAGCTCACGCTCCTCGGGCTCATAGAAGGTGCCAACCTGCCTGACTTCTCCGATGCCCTACCCCTCTACCTCATCAAGGAGGCTGCACCTTCCGGGAGGCTGACGTATGCCGACGTCACCGTAACACGTGCCTTCCGCTATGTCCGCTATAAGGGCACACAAGGTTCCCGAAGCACAATAGCGGAACTGGAGTTCTGGGGCTACGGTTCGAAGGGAAGCGACAAGAGATTCTTTCAGGTGACGAACCTGCCGACGGTGGTCATAAACACCGCTTCGGGCAACGACCCTGTCGATAAAGTCAATGAGCTGGAGTCGCACATCAGCATCATCTCGGACGACGGGAAAACCATCCTGGAGCAAGACGGCACTTCGCGACTGCGCGGCAACAACTCGATGACGCACCCCAAGAAGCCCTACCGCATCAAGTTCAACGAGAAGCAACGCCCTCTGGACGCTCCCGCCAAAGCCAAGAAGTGGACGCTCATCAACAACTACGGCGACAAGACCTTGCTACGCAACTGTCTGGCCTTCGAGATAAGTCGGCGCATGGGCATAGGTTACACGCCATACTGTAGGCCTGTTGATGTCATCATGAACGGCGATTACAAGGGTTGCTATCAGCTCTGCGACGCGATTGACATCCGCAAGCACCGCGTTGACATCCACGAGATGGACAGCACCTGCACGGAGGGTGACCTGCTCAGCGGTGGCTACCTCATTGAGATTGATGCCTACGCCTCGAAGGAGCCCATACACTTCACCTCCACACGCTCCACTCCCGTCACCGTCAAGTATCCCGACGACGAAGACATCCTGACGGTACAGTTCAACTACATCCGCTCGCACTACAACGCCTTCGAGAACGCTCTCTACAAGTCCAACTGGAAAGACCCTGAGCTGGGCTACCGCCAATACCTCAACCTGCCCAGCTTCCACAGGCACTTCCTCGTCGGAGAGCTGTCGGGCAACACCGACACGTACTGGAGCACCTATATGTACAAGGACCGCAACGAGACGCAGTTCTTCGTCGAACCAGTCTGGGACTTCGACCTCGCCTTCGAGAACGACGACCGCACCTACCCTATCTGCAGCCAGTCGGACTACATCTACCGGACCAAAGGCTCGTATGCCGGCAACTTCAAAGCCATCGTCGATCGCATCATCATCACCGACGCAGGTTCCGCTGCCGAACTGCGTGAACTGTGGGCCAACGTGCGTTACTTCAATGGCATCAACACCGACGAGCTACAAAGCTACGTGGATAGCGTGGCTGACGAACTGATTGAGTCGCAACAGCTTAACTTCATCCGCTGGCCCATTATGAACAAGAAGGTGCACCAGAACCCGAAGCTATGGGGCAGCTATGGGGCTGAAGTGAAGAACGTCAGGGACTACATAGCGCGACGCATCGCTTGGATGGACAACAAGCTCAAGTACGATGCCAAAGCCTTCGAGGACGGCATCGACGAGATGGCTGAGGCAGGACCGCAGCCAGAGATCCATGTCTGGAAGCGACGTGTCTTCATCAGCGGCATTCCTGGCGGTACGCCCTACAACGTCTTCTCTGCCCGGGGAAGTCTTGAAGCACAGGGCATCAGCGGAAGAGAAGGTCCGCAACTCAAACCGGGCATACACATTATTAATATATATGGGCAGGCCTACAAGATTCTGGTAAGATAAAGGCTGTCCCGTATTCACACATTAACGACAATCATCCTAATGAAGAAAAAAGAAACAAAGACAGAGATAACCTCCACGGAGGAGACACTTAAGACAAAGCGCGCCACACGGACACGCAAGAAAGCAGAGGTGATGTCTGCCGAAGAGCCCAAGGAAGCTCCAGCCACTCCTGCGGAAGTTTCAGAAGAGAAACCCGCAGAGAAGCCCGCAAAGAAACGCACGGCGAAGAAGAAAAAGGCAGTAGAGGAACCGACAGAGAAGCCTGCGGCTACAATATCTCAGGAGGAAGCGGAAGCCCCGAAAGCTCAGGAGACTCAGAAGCCTGCACAAAAGCCTCAGGAGACCCCAAAGCCTCAGGAGACTCAGAATACTCAGAGTTCTCAGAATTCTCAGAACACTCAGAATACTCAGAATACTCAGAGCACTCAGAATACTCAGAGCACTCAGAAGCCCCAGGAGCCCCAAAAGCCCCAGAAGCCTCTCACCATCCCCCCTTTGCAGAACATCCAGGTGCACGACTTTTGCGACCTCGTCAATCAAGGTGGCAAGATTCCCATCCTGAACGACCAGCAGATACAGATGCTCACATGGGAAGAGGCACAGCGCCGCTGCGAAAAGCTGGAGCACATCCTATGCACCATTCTCGACTACGACATCGTACTCTCCGATACCAACATCTGGCTCGAACTCCTCGTGGGACACACGTCCAGCCACAGCGACCCGCGCGTCAATGCCCGCCTGCAGTTCGAGCGACAGCTTGAAAGCCTCAGCAAGATGATGAAGCGCATCGGCGGACGCTTCATGGTGATGAGCGAAACCTACGAAGAGATAGACCGCTTCGCCACAGCAACAGAGCCCGTCAACTACAAGGACGCCGACTGGAGCGACGAGGCACTCTGCCGCAACGTGGCAGCACGCTTGGCCAAACGTCTGATGCTCGCCCAGCAGAAGGAGAACCGCCTCCGCATCGAAGGCATCGGCAGCGAGAGTCATCCGGCTTCCTTTGCCGACCCGGCCATCATCCGTCGCACCGTTGAGTTCTTTGCTGTCGGCAAGAAGGTACTGCTGCTCACCAACGACACTTCCGTCGGTAGCCGCTCATTAGGCATGTGCGATGACCTGCAACGCATCAACGACATCGACGACAAGACATGGCGCACCGTCTATGAACCGCAACGTCCGATGGTGCTCACGATGGACGACCTGAAAATCCTCGACACTTACATGCGGCAGTACTACTACCTCTGCTCGGCTGCAGGGCGCACCTGGATGCAGGATGCACTGCCTCGCGAGACCGTAACACTCGAGACACCGCTCCAGCTATGGCTCGAAGGCTTCCGCCCAGGCACAAGGAACGAGCGCCGAAGCGACCGCAAGGAGCAGGAAAGGAAAGAGCAGGAACGAAAGGAACAAGAGCGGAAGGAGCAGGAGCGTCGCGAACAGCAACGCCGTGCCGACAAGGAACGCGCTGCCGAAGCTCGCCGCAAGGCAGAGCAGGAAGCCGCAGAGCAGAAAGCTGAGCAGGAAAAGAAGCAACAGGCTGAAGCACAAGCAGAAGCAGAGACTGCCGTCGTAGCGGAACAGAATGCTGAGGAGACTGCTACTCCCGAGGAAAAGAAGTCCCGATCGCGTCGCGGAGGTCGCGGTCGCCGTGGCGGAAAGAAGAACAATACGGAAGCCGCTCAATAATCCTGCGGGGAAGCCAGACTGAACCTGTTGCAAATTATTGGTGTCCGGGGAAAACTTCACCCTCTTCCTTTTAGGTCCCTTTCCATCAGTGTTCCTAACGAATAGTAGCTAATTGGGCTTGCCAAAAGTCTCGAAGAGACGATAGAACACAGACGGGGGTGTTAACCCCCGGTAGTAGTGCGACTACAAAAGAAGCCCCGACGGGGCGACAGATATAGACGCAAGTTAAAATTAAACAAGTTACATATTCTGTCGCCCCTT
>OMSJ01000015.1 GCA_900313705.1 uncultured Prevotellaceae bacterium | reverse complement strand
AGCAGTAGTAACCATCAACTTCGGTTCATGGATTGCGGCAAACCCTCATCCTCAGTACAATCGCTACCTTGACGAGAAGAAGTTCAAGAAGTTTTATATTGACGACATGGGCAACATTGCCTGGGGCAAAAACCGCGACCTGTACTTCCCTATCGACGAGCTCCATAATGGAAGCTTCGCAACATAACAAGAGAGGAACCCCTAAAGCGCATCCTCAGCGAGGAAACAAAACTCGACAATAGCCAACAGCAAGGGGCAAGAGGAAACATAAGAAGGGTAAATAGGAAAAAAGGGACTCTGGGGAGACAGGCGTTAATGCTATCCTCTTGCTCCTTGCCCCCAAAAGGAAGCAAAGCTTCCAAAACTTCAATAATAAAGATTACAGAACAGACAACAATGACATAGAAGACATAAAGACATAAGAAGATAGAGTGTTTACTCTTGCGGTCAGTGTCCTGAGAAATTCGCCAAAATTAATCCGACACGAATATACCAATGTAAGATGTGAATACTTGCACCGGCGTAGGTGCGAGTTATTCCATTTGTGTATATTCAGGTGTTTGGCGATACCTTCAGGACAGCAAATCAGGAAGACTTGCACCTATTTTTATTGTGTCCTGAGAAACGCCAAACGACAATCCCTTTTTTAATTAACATTATTATAAACCAATCAGAAATTAAAAGTTATGAAAAGAATGTTTCTTTCTTTGGTTGCGCTTGTAGTGGCAACCATGAGTTATGCACAAAACACATTAGTAGCAACCCTCACGCATGAGGGGAATATGTCTGTCTATTATGGCGAGAATGCCTTCGTTCAAGCCCATGCCGCCGCCGAGAACGGAGACCTTATTACCCTCTCCAGCGGTGTATTCAAATGCGAGTCTATTACGAAAGCCGTTACCATAAAGGGAGCTGGCATGGAGACAGACGCAGAAAAAGGTATTGTGAGGACAGAATTAATAGGCTCCCAGTTTTTTAAAATTTCGTCACCTTCTGACACAGAGCATATTCTTGATGTAGAGGGTGTGTTCTTTGGTGGTACTTCTTATGTTCCTTATGACTGTACCCTTATAAATGCAAACTTCACAAAATGTGGCTTCTGTGGTTCAGAAACTTATAAATGGCAACTTCGTGATGTGACCTTCACGCAGTGTATGATTACAAAATTTAATCACTATAGAGGCAATCCTTTGTTTATAAATTGTTATGTTGCAATTTCGCAATGGGATAGTGCTGCTTCTGCAACCTTCATAAATTGTTATGTAAGCTATCCAGTTGGTGTTGGTTATACTACTGCTGGATATGGTAGTCATTACCTACAAAATACCTATTCTCCCCAAAATAGTGTTTTTCAAAATTGTATTTTAGGAGCAACTTTTGGATTTCCATTACCCACCACAAATGTTGCTAACAATTGCATCTGCTTTTATCATCGTTCTGATTACGGCGGCACTCAGTCCCTTTTTAATGGCCTAAACTCTTCTGCTAATAATGTATCCCTTGGAAAACATGAAAATGCATCTGGCGTTTTTTTGCGTGAAGTTAACCCAAATCAATACTACCCTGTGATGTTTGCTAATGACCTTATCCTGACGGATGAGATAAGAGGAAATTATTTGGGCGATGACGGCACAGAGGTTGGTGTATATGGTGGCATGTATCCCTACGACCCTGTTCCCTCCGCGCCGCGCATTACAAAATGCGAGGTCGCAAAACGTCCTACGGCTGACGGCAAACTGAGCGTGAACATCGAAGTGACAACACCTGAACAGTAAGCACCATGCACCGACAGATTACTTCACTTATGCTTCTTTGCTGTGTGTGTGTACTCGCGGCACGAGGACAGACCGTTCTCTCATATTGGCTTGACGATGCCTACACAGCACGGCAAATGGTCGGACTGGAAGGCAACTCTTGGACGAGCAGCATCAACGTGAGTGGGACAAACGATGGCATTCACGTCCTACATGCCCAGATAATGGGCGACAAACCATCACCCGTCACATCGCAGCTCTTCGTGAAGCTTTCAGAGCAAGCTACTGCATCCGACTTCGACGGCACAATCCGCTACTGGATAGATGACAACTTCGCAAACATCATTAGCACTCCGCTCGATGGCGGCATCTTTACCATTGATGTCTCGGAATTGAAGTTTGGTATCCACACGCTCCATGTTGTGGCAGGCGAGAATGCCTCTTCCGTAATGTCACAAATATTTGTTCGTCTCTCAGCACAAACAGATGCTCCCAACTTCAACGGCAATGTGCGTTATTGGATAGACGATGATTTTGTCAATGTTGTCAACAGGCCGCTTGGCGATGGCCTCTTCGCAGTCGATATTTCAGCATTAAAAGATGGCATACACACGTTTCACGTTGTGGCTGGAGATGACTCGCCCGTCACCTCGCAGCTCTTCCTGAAGCTGACGGAGAGGGAACTGCCGTCGTTTAGCAAATATGAATATTGGGTGAATAGCGAAGGATTTTCCACCGTGGGTGAATTGCCAAGCGAACAATCCACCGTGCAACTTATCAGCTTGCTGCCAGTGGCAGAGAAGCCGATTCGTAGCAGTTGTTTCCACTTTGCTGTGGAAGACACTTCGCCAGTCATCTATGCACAAAACGATATTCGCCTACGCTTCCATCTTACCGATGGCCGTTTTTCAGACTTAGTTCAGCAGTATACAGACTACCGCACTAAACAAGCTCTGACAGACGTTATTCCTCTCGAACCCAACACAATCAAATCTTTCATCCGCCCAAAACGAAACAATATTCAATGGCTGTCGTTCGAGGCGGAGGCAGGCGACACGGTGGCGTTTAAGCTCAGCCAACCAGCCACGGTGCAAGTCTTTGCTCCTTCGGGTGCGGAGGTGTTCAAGACTTCAGAATCGGCTTCGGTTAAGTGGGGTGGCATCCATACTTGGGAGGATGGCACATACTACCTTGCCGTGCATGACGTGACAGGTTCGCAGAGCACGATGAAGTTGGAGTACATGCACATGGACAAGTACGACGTGGTCGACTGGGATGTGCATACCGTTGGCAACGGCGGTTGCAGCACCATCACCTTCAAGGGCAACGGCTTCCGCGACCTGTATGCAGTTGACTTGGTCATTGCCCCAGGCGACACAATACATTCTGTTGATGTCAGTCATGACAGCGATGCCGAGACAGCCGTGACCTTCGACTTTACCGCCGCAACGCTTGGTGATTATAATGCCGTGTTCCACTTCACAGAAGAGGACAAGCCCGTTGCCAATGTCGTGACAGTCGAAGAAGCCGTTGACATCGAATTGGCAACAGACGTCACCTTCCCATCAACCTTCCTGCGTGGCACATCAACGACATACACCATCAAGATTACCAACAAGGGCAATATGACGGCGTATGCGGTGCCTATTTACACATGGCTGAAGACAAAATCACAGGACGGTATATCCCATATTGAATACGAGGGACTGGGACTGCCAGGGTTGTTCGACAATGTGGTTACTGATTCACTTTCAGTCAGTGACTTTGAAGAGCTGAAAGTCTATTCCGAAGCCGCTGGTGACGATCATTATTTCCTTAAGTTTTGGGCGAAAGATGGGGAAATTTTTGGTGATAGCGTTTATGTGCGCAGTAATTATTTCTTTACTAACATTGCACCATTAGAGACAAAGATGCTCCGATTGACAATTTCAGCAAAGGAGGAAGTTCTCTCATACTTCTCTGTGCCTAAAGATTGGACTACTGTCAATAAGATGAGTATTGATGTAGCAAATGTGCGATTCAAAACTCCAAGTTTAAAAGACAGATATTGCTGTGTAAGGGACAGATGGGAATGTGTTGCTAATGTCGTGTCCGATGGGATATCAGTTGTCAACATGATTGCGGATTTGGTACCTAATCCACCAGTAAAAGCAGTCAGTGCTACAGCAGAATGCATAGCTGGAGTTGTTAGTAATGTTGTTACAGTGACAGGAATGGCAATGTGTGACGACAATAGTATACAAAAGAATTTCTGGGAGGAGTTACAAACTGTTCTTACTGGCATATCCATTACCGAGACATTAATAACATGTGCATCTGCATATTTACCTGCAGGGGATTTCAAGAATTTAGCCAAAGCTATGGCAAATGGGAATAAGTACACGAAGGGGATAGATGCTTTCAGTATTGGTGCTGATGTTGGGAATTGTATAAAAGCCTTTACAGAGAAGATTCCGAATTGTCCTCCCAATCCAGATGGTGGCGGCGGCACTTCCTCTCCTCAACCTCCTTCTGACCCCAATGACATAATCGGCTATCTGTCAGAGTCCGGGAGCAAGTTCATTGCGGACAGTGTGGCTCGCGTGAACTACACAATTGAGTTCGAGAACGACACGACGTTTGCGACGGCGGCGGCGCATACGATTGTCATAAAAGACACGCTGGATAGCCGTTACTTTGACTTGACCAAGTTCATGCCAACTGGCATCAAGATTGGCGAAAGAGAAGCATTCCTCGATGCGGCGGATGTCGTAAGCCAGAACAACACGATTTCTTTCGTAAAGACTATCGACATGCGGCCTGAAATCTACGCCATCGCTCAAGTGGATGGAACGTTCAACCAGAAGACTGGCATCGCACAGTGGATTTTCCAGAGCCTCGACCCGATGACGATGGAGCCGACGGACGACTTGATGCAGGGCATCCTGCCCGTCAACTACAACGGCACGTCGGGCATCGGCGAAGTGATGTTCGAGGTGGGCGTGAAGCAGGGCAAGGCTGACGGCACGCAAATCAAAAACCGTGCCGGCATCGTCTTCGACTATGAGGAAGCCATCCTGACTCCCACTTGGACGAACATCGTGGATGCCGTTGCGCCGAGCAGCTTCATTGACGAAGTGGTAAACGAGAACGACAGCACGATCTCCTTCCACTTCTTCGGCGAGGACAACGCATCCGGCATCTGGAAGTACCGCTTCTATGTGCAGGCAGGACAGAATGCGCCGTGGTGGGAAATAGCTACGGACATTGCTCCCGACAGCACCTTCTGCTATCGCTTCTACGATGACATCGACTATGGCTTCTGTGTGTTGGCGGTCGATTCGGCGGGCAACGTGGAGAAGAAGGTGCTTCAGCGCGAGTGCAACTTCAAGGCACACGACGGTGACTACGAAGTCAACGTAGATGAACTGCCTGCTTCGAGCATCGGTTCCGCGGGCGACACCCGCATCTACGACCTCTCTGGCCGCAGGCACGACGAGCCGCAGGAAGGCATCAACATCATCGACAACAAGAAAGTGTTGTTCCGACGCAAGAACTAAGTGCTTGTGGGCACTCTATGCCGAGGGTGCATCCCTTCGCCAATCACAGCGAAGAGGTGCGCCCTCTACATTATATTAATATAAGCGCGTACACGAGGCGAAAGTTGGCGGAAAGCTCGCTTTCTGACGAAAGTTTACTGGAAGAAGGAGAAGTTGACACTGCCGTAGGCGCGGTGCTCGAGGAAGCGGGGATGCTGGGAGAAGTCGTTCTGCTTGCCGTGCTCGAGGACAAAGAGACCGTCGGGCTTTAGGAGGTTGCGGCTGAGGATGATGTCGGGCAGTTCGGGGATTTGCGGCAGGACGTAAGGCGGGTCGGCAAAGATGAAGTCGAACTGCTCGCGGCACTTTGTCACGTACTGAAGGGCATCGGCGCGAATGGGGAGGGCTGCGGTGTCCTGCAACTTGTCGAGGAACTGCTTGATGAGGCGATGGTGACGGACATCGAGCTCCACGCTGATGACGCGTCCGCAACCTCGGCTGACGAGCTCCAGCGTGATGCTGCCCGTGCCGGAGAAGAGGTCGAGGGCCGTCGGTGCTTCGCTGAAGTCGATGTAGCCTTGCAAGACGTTGAAGAGGTTCTCCTTGGCGAAGTCTGTCGTGGGACGTGCTGAGAACGAGCGCGGCACTTCGAAGTGCCTGCCTTTGTATTTGCCGGTGATGACTCGCATAATATAAAAAGAAGATAGAGGGAGTTAGAGGAAGATATGCCGCTTTCAGCGGCGAAGATAGAGGACAACACCTTAGGAAGTTAACATGGGCAAGACTAACGTCTTCTATCTCCTTCTATCTTCATTTATCTTCTTCTTTCTCCATTTTCTAATAGTCAACATTAAGTATGTACTCTCCGATGGTCTTCTGCAGTTCTCTTGATGCGCCTTCGAGATGGAGGACGTCGCGTTGTGGGTTCAGGTCGAGGGCTTTCCAGATGCCGAGGAGCAGGAAGGTGCGGTCGGCGTCGTTCGCTGCAGGCTGAGAAGCTGCGTAGAGCAACTTGCTTCGGGCGAAGACGGCGATGAAGATGCTGTGCTCTGCGACATGGAGATGCACGTCTTGCTGCTGCGCATCCTCAGGCGCAGGACGTTTCTCCTGCATGGCTGCTATCCGTTCCAGTTCCTGTGCGTCTGCGCAGCACGCCTTGACGTCGGGATAGCATTCCTGCACGATGCGGAGGAGGCTCTGGTCTAAGCGGAAAAGCATGACTGCTTCGACGGACGAGAGTATCTGGTACTGCATGTCGGCCATTGACCATTGACCATTGACCATTGACCGTTGACCATTGACCATTGACCGTTGAGCATTGACCGTTGAGCCTTGGACGGTGGCAGATGGAGGGAAGCAGAGCCGGTAGAAGGCCAGCATGTCGCTCTTGTTGAAGTGTTCGAGGGGTACGATGGTGGAGGGGCCTTCCGTGACGAGCTCTACGCTCTGGAAGCGGTAGTCCATGAGGTAGGGTTTCCGCAGAGCCTGCCTTAGGACGTCGGCCATTGCTGCCGGGTCGGTGACGGGAAAGCGGTCTTCCTGCACGACAGAGCCGTCGGGCGTGCTGCCTACAGAAAAAGAAAATCCATCCGCACCGAGGCGGATGGACAGTCTATAGTTTGTGAATGAATTACTCCCAGTTGCCGGCATTGTTGTTCCAGTTGTTACCGGCATCGCCAATCTTCAGACCTGCGTATGCGCCCTTGGCGTTAGCTTCTTCGTTGCGGTTGTAGATGAGGCGGTTGCCGGCCTTTCCCATTCCCTTGAGGAAGCTGCTGTCCGGTGCGTTGCACTCCATGACCTGGATGATGCTGCCCGAGCGTGTGGTGTTGGGGCAGGCAACGAGTTCGAAGGTGTCGCCCTGTGAGAAGGGAATGTAGCGCATGGAGTCTGCCTCGAACCCTTCATAGTTGTAGAGGGAGTCCTGTAGGGAAACCCAAATGGTGTCGCGACGGAAGTTCTGGAGTCCGTTAGCTGCGATGGCAGCCTGGTCGCCGCTGTTGACGATGGCTGCTGCCTTGCTTTCGGTGAGGCCTTTCTCCATCTGGTCTTCGGTGAGCACGCCCTGCTTCATAATAACGGGCAGCTTACCGTTCTTGACGAAGTTGATGAGGACAGACCAGTCTGAGCAATAGACTCCGTCGTGCTGAGCCTTGTAAGCTTCCTCTGCACTGCGGATCTCCATCAGGCGTGCTTTAACCACATTCTCTCTGGCTGCGACGGTTGCGTCGAAGTCTTCGGTATCACGAATACTGCGCCAGCAAACGAAGAGCAAACCGACTGCACAGATACCTAAAATAACATTTATTCCCTTTTTCATAGCGTTATATGTGATTTATTTTGTAATTTCGCATCGCAAAAGTAAAAATAATTATTCACATTTACGACAAAACAGTCTTTTTTTTATAAAAGAATGGCAATAAGTGAAGATTTAGGGCTCCTTATAAGGGAGAACTTCGTCCATAATCCGACGAAAGAGCAGGAAAAAGTCATTTCCTTGCTCTCCGACTTTGTGTTGTCGCGAGAGCAGGATGAAGTATTCCTGCTCAAGGGCTATGCCGGCACGGGCAAGACGTCGCTTCTGGCTGCTTTGGTGCGCACGATGCAACAGCTCGGGCAGCGCATCATGCTGCTTGCTCCGACGGGACGCGCCGCTAAGGTCTTGTCCTCGTACGCAGGCGCGCCCGCATATACTATACATAGGAAGATATACAGGCAGAAGTCCATCACGGAGATGGATGTCTTCCAGAACGACGTCAACCTCAGGCAGGACACGCTCTTCATCGTGGACGAGGCATCGATGATAGCCAACGAGTCGGGCGGCAGCTCCATCTTCGGGACAGGGCGTTTGCTCGACGACCTGATGCACTACGTCTATTCCTGCGAAGGCTGCCGCCTCATCCTTGTGGGCGACACGGCGCAGTTGCCGCCCGTCGGCGAGGAAGAGAGTCCTGCGCTGGACAAGATGATGCTCGAGGGCTACGGCATGGAGGTGACGGAGTGCTGCCTGACGGAAGTGGTGCGCCAGCTCGAGGAGTCGGGCATCCTCTGGAACGCCACGATGCTCCGCAGCCTCATCCAGGAAGGTGAAATGTTCGAGTTCCCCAAGCTCAGGGGCAAGAGCTTCCCCGATGTCAGGGTGCTCCCGGGCGACGAACTCATCGAAGCCCTCGAGGACAGCTATCGCAAGTACGGCACCGACGGCACGATAGTCGTGACGCGCAGCAACAAGCGGGCCAACATATTTAATAATGGTATTCGGAGCCGCATCCTTGACCTTGAGGAAGAGCTCTCCAGCGGAGACTTCATCATGGTGGCGAAGAATAACTACTTCTGGACTGACCGAGAACAGGGGCAAGGAGCAAGGGGCAAGGAGCAAGAGAATACCATAGAGGGGCAAGGAGCAAGGGGCAAGGAGCAAGAGAATACCATAGAGGGGCAAGGAGCAAGGGGCAAGGAGCATGAAAGCAGCAATCCTCTTGCCCCCTGCCCCTTGCCCCTTGCCCCTTTCTCTTTCATCGCCAACGGCGACGTTGCGGTGGTGCGGCGATTGAGGAACGAGCGGTCGTTCTACGGGTTTAGGTTTGCCGACGCCACGATTGTGTTCCCCGACTACGACAACAAGGAGATGGACGTCACCATCCTGCTCGACACTCTGCAGAGCGAAGCGCCTGCCCTGACCAAAGAGCAGCAGGAAGCGCTCTTCCAGGGCGTCTGGGACGACTATCCCGAGCTGACAAACCGGCGCGACAGGATGAAGAAGTTGCGCGAAGACCCCTACTACAACGCCCTGCAAATCAAGTATGCCTATGCCGTCACCTGCCACAAGGCGCAGGGCGGACAATGGGAACACGTCTATATCGACCAGGGATACATCACGGAGGAGATGCTCTCGCCCGACTACTTCCGCTGGCTCTACACCGCCATCACCCGCGCTACGGAGCAAGTCTATCTCGTCAACTGGCCCGACTCGGCGCTCTCCGATGCCTGACCACGCCCGATGAATGGGCGCACTCAACACGGACAGTAGTTTGATTGTACATGAACTTGCAATTGCATATACATGAACATGCAATTGCAAGTTCATGTACAATCAAACTATACTCCCTGCCACGTCGGACGCTACTTCATGCCGAAAGCGGTCGCGAAATGTCTTTCCCTTACAAACAAGGTCAAAAAAAAAGCCTTGCATGATAGGAGTTACAGATATTTTTGCTAACTTTGTAGGCAGAATAGATTGTAAAAGAAGAAATGAACATACTCGTCACAGGTGCAAACGGACAGTTGGGCAACGAAATGCGCATCGTTGCCCGTGACTCTGCCGACCGCTATATCTTCACCGACGTCACTCAGCAAGAGGGCGTAGAGACCGTATTCCTCGACATCACCGACCTCGATGCCATCCGCACGATGGTGAGGGAAAACAACGTAGATGCCATCGTGAACTGCGCCGCATGGACCAACGTCGATGCTGCCGAGGCGCCCGAGAACCGCGCTCTCGCCGAGAAACTCAACGCCACAGCGCCCGAGAACCTGGCCAAGGCCATGAAGGAAGTGGGCGGATGGCTCGTGCAGATTTCCACCGACTACGTCTTCGGCAAGGAGCCTTACAACACGCCTTGTCGCCCCGACCAGCAGGGCACGCCCACCGGCGTCTATGGCGAAACGAAGAAGATGGGAGAGGAGCGAATAATAAAGACCCTCTCTAACTCCCCCTTAAAGGGGGAGAATCCAGGGAATGAAGCCTCCCCTTTAAGGGGAGGTTTGGAAGGGTCTGGAGGTTTAGAGGGTTCTGGCGGCTTCATCATCATCCGCACGGCGTGGCTCTACAGCGAGTTCGGTAAGAACTTCTGCAAGACGATGCTCCAGCTCACGGCCACCAAGCCGCAGCTCAAGGTTGTCTTCGACCAATGCGGCACCCCGACGTATGCCCTCGACCTGGCTCGCGCGATACAAGTCATCCTCCAGAAGCCCGTACAAGGCATCTACCACTACTCCAACGAAGGCGTCTGCTCGTGGTACGACTTCACGCAGATGATTGCCCGCATCGCCGGACACAAGGACTGCGACGTGCAACCCTGCTATTCCTCAGAATATCCCAGCCCCGTGAAGCGTCCCGCCTACTCCGTCCTCGACAAACGCTGCATCCGCGAGACCTTCGGCATCAAGGTGCCGTACTGGGTCGATTCGCTGGAAAAGTGCATTAAGAACATCATCTCAGAAAAAAGAAGTTAGTGGTTAGGGGTTAGAGGTTAGAGAATACCATGACTCCCTGCCAAGCTGCAAGAACAATTCTCTAACCTCTAACCACTAACCACTAACCACCACAAACAAATATAACATGCAAATAATCAAAACCCCAATAGAAGGCTTACTCATCATAGAGCCCAAGATATTCAAGGATGCCCGCGGGTACTTCTTCGAATCCTTCTCGCAGAGGGAGTTCGAAGAGAAAGTAGGCCCCATCCAGTTCGTGCAGGACAATGAAAGCATGTCGCAGTACGGCGTCATGCGCGGACTGCACTTCCAGCGCCCGCCCTTCACGCAGAGCAAACTGGTTCGATGCGTCCGGGGAGCCGTCCTCGACGTAGCCGTCGATATACGCAAAGGGTCGCCCACCTACGGGCAGCACGTCGCCGTCGAACTCACGGAAGACAACCATCGGCAGTTCTTCATCTCGAAGGGCTTCGCACATGGTTTCGCCGTGCTGAGCGAGACAGCCGTCTTCCAGTATAAGTGCGATGAGTTCTACCACCCCGAAGCCGACGGCGGCATCTCCATCACTGACCTCAGCCTCGGCATCGACTGGCGCATCCCCACAGAGAAGGCCATCCTGAGCGAAAAGGACACGAAGCATCCCCTGCTCAAAGACTTTGAAAGTCCCTTCAAAGACCCTCTCTAACTCCCCCTTAAAGGGGGAGAACACAAGCTGAAAACAATGGAATGGCAAACGGCAGACATAATAGAATATGAACTCCTAAAGAACCATTCAAAGGCAAACCGAAGCAATCAGACAGAAGCAGAATCTGTTTTCTGGCAAATGGCTAAAGGTAGCGGATTGGGACAAAAGTGCAGAAGGCAATACATTATTGGAGAGTATATCGTTGACTTCTTCTTTCGGAAATCAATGTTGATAGTGGAGATAGACGGAGGATACCACTTCACAGAAGAACAACAAAAGGAGGACGAAACGAGACAAAACTGGCTGGAACAAAAAGGATACAAGGTTCTGCGGTTCACCAACGAACAAGTCTTATATGACACAGACAATATGATTAACGAATTAAAAAAGCATCTAATCTAATATGAGTATCAACAGTTCTTCCCCCTTTAAGGGGGACCGAGAGGGTCTTTCCATCGTTATCACAGGCGGAGCGGGTTTCATCGGAAGCCACGTCGTACGCCTCTTCGTGAACAAATACCCTGAGTACAAAATCATCAACCTCGACAAGTTGACCTATGCCGGCAACCTCGCCAACCTCAAGGACGTCGAGGACAAGCCCAACTACAAGTTCGTGAAGATGGACATCTGCGACTTCGACGCGTTCCTGAAGCTGATGCAGGACGAGAAGGTGGACGGCATCATCCACCTCGCAGCAGAGAGCCACGTGGACCGCAGCATCAAGGATCCCTTCACCTTCGCCCGCACAAACGTCATGGGCACACTCTCCCTCCTGCAGGCCGCCAAGCTCTATTGGGAAAGCCTTCCAGAGAAGTACGAAGGCAAACGCTTCTACCACATCTCCACCGACGAGGTGTATGGGGCTCTCGAAATGACCAATCCCGAAGGCATCAAGCCGCCGTTCACCACGACAGCCAGCAGTTCGGAGCATCACCTGGCCTACGGCAAGGACTTCTTCTATGAGACAACGAAGTACAACCCCCACAGCCCATACTCCGCTTCGAAAGCCTCCAGCGACCACTTCGTCCGCGCTTTCCACGACACCTACGGAATGCCGACCATCGTCACCAACTGCTCCAACAACTATGGCCCCTACCAGTTCCCAGAGAAACTGATACCCCTCTTCATCAACAACATTCGCCATCGCAAGCCACTCCCCGTCTATGGTAAGGGCGAGAACGTGCGCGACTGGCTCTACGTCGTGGACCACGCCCGCGCCATCGACACTATCTTCCACCACGGACAGATAGCCGAGACGTACAACATCGGCGGCTTCAACGAGTGGAAGAACATCGACATCATCAAGACAGTCATCAAGACGGTGGACCGCTTGCTGGGCCGTCCCGAAGGAGCCGACCTCGACCTCATCACCTACGTCACAGACCGTCTGGGCCACGACGCACGCTATGCCATCGACTCCACCAAGCTGCAGAAGGAGCTGGGCTGGGAGCCGTCGCTACAGTTCGAAGAGGGCATCGAGAAGACCGTCAAGTGGTACCTCGAGAACGAAGAATGGATGGACAACATCACCAGCGGCGACTACGAGAAGTACTACGACGAAATGTACAAGAACCGCTAAGTCCGCTCCGCCACAGGAGTCGGCAAATACCGACATAAGAAGAACCCCGCGAGCATCTCCTGCTCGCGGGGTTCTTTATATCTATGAGTCGAAGCCCGACCCATTGACACTTGCGTCAAACGCTTTTACTTCTGAATAATGAGGAAACGCGTAACGCTCCAGAAATCCAACTCGTCAACGATGTCCAGCGTCGTCGTGCCGCTCTTCTTGTCAGTCGTGAGCTTGTAGGACGTTGACGGATGCTGGGACTTGATGGTGACCTTCTTGCTCGGAATGGTCAACTGCAAGAAGTCGCGCGTATCAATCTTCGTAAAGATGCTTTCATCTATCTGGTCAACGTTGACCTTGGACTTACCCAAGAAACGGCTACTGAGCACACCCAACTTCTTCAGTTCGCTGCTTGAGCCAATGATGTAATAGCCTTCGTTCAGCATCTCCTGAGCAACCTTAATCGCCTCATCCTTTGACTTGTTCTCATGCTTAAGGGTCGCTATCTTCGTATAAAGACCATTGATTTCGTCCTGAAGCAGAGCCACGTTGAAGTCCTGCGTCTCCACCTTCTTCTGCAACTTCTGAATGGTAGCATCCTTCTCCTCAATCTGCTTGCTCAGGATACCGATAAGGCCCTTCATGCGTTCACGCTCCTTGCCTCCCTCGCCCATCTGAGCTTCCAACTGGTTGATGCGTTCACGCTGGCGGGTCAGCAAGTCTGCATAAGCAGCCAAATCCTGTTTGATGCTTTCGCGGGTAATGGTCTTCTCTCGGCTGGATGCCACAGTCATCAGGTTCTTGTCGGCCCTGGCAATGCTGTCCAGACCGTCGGAAACCAAGAACAGGCAACTCTGGTAAAACTCCAGCTCCTGATTGTTCTGTTCGATGGTGGCAGTCAACGAATCAACTTGTGATTGCAAGGCTTCCGTCTGATCTCCCTTACATGCCTGGAAGGAAAGAACAGCCATAGTCGAAAGAGCCACACAGATAACAAGATAGAAATGTTTCTTCATTGTAGTAGTTAATTAATGTTATTGAACGATATTTCACTGCAAAATTAGAGAAAAAAAGAGAAACGTGCCTCATTTTAAGACAAAAAAGAGAGTAAAAGTAGTTTTTTTTGTAAAAAAGTTGCAACATCATAAATAATGTTCGTACCTTTGTATGCAAAAATCTGTAAAAAAGAAACCACATAATACCCTCAACAATGAAAAAACTAAAAAATCTCACGTTGGTCGTAGCATTGGCACTGACTCCTTTCGTTGTTAATGCACAAAACACATCTGACGACCCAAATGGCTTCCGTGCCTACTATTTCGGGCAACTGCAAGGCGGCCTGCACATCCCGTTCACCTCAGGCTCTCTTTCCGACCTGGTACAGCCAAACTTCGGCCTCAACATTGGCCGCTGGTTCGCTCCTGGATTGGGAGCACGCTTTGGCGCAGAAGGATTCAAGTCAACTGCCTTCTATGATGACACAAACAAGTACGAAAAATTCAACTACCTCAACTTCAACATTGACGGTTTGTTCAACCTTTCACCCCTCTTCGTCAAGGGGAACAACCCTAAGCTCAACTTTTATCTGTTGGCCGGCGTTGGTCTGAATTACCTGACCGACAAAGGTAACATCAGACGCAACACGCAATCCAGCTTCTCACATAACCTGCGCCTCGGACTTGGCCTGGAATACCGAATCCTGAAGCCCCTTACGCTGTCTCTTGAATACCGCGTGAACAATACGGCTGACTATTACAACGGACGTGAGAAAGGTTCCGACGACTGGTTCTCATCGCTGCTCTTCGGAGTATCGTATAACTTCGGCCACTCCAAGAAGGTATGGGGAGACAGGCGCGTTGCCAAGAAAGTGCCCACCACACTTAGCGAGGAAAAGGATCTTGCTGTCACCGAGCGCATGAACACCTGGATGAAGCGAATGAAGGGCGAGAGCAAGGCTGACTACCTGGCTCGTACGACAGATGAAGCCATCGAGACACAACGCCTCGCTTTCGGACGCGAATATGCTACAGATGCCGCAATGACCAGAAGCATGGGCATCACTGCCAACGGCGCACAATACAACGCTGGCACACAGGCTCTGATGATTGCATCCGAGAACATGCCAAGCATTATCCTCACCGTGCCTATTGCCGAAGCAGCAAGCCTCGACCTCAAGAACCTGCGATTCGAGAACACGAAATACGACATCACCGCCGACAACCAGTTCGAGGTTATATATACGGAAGCTATCGATGTCAAGACTGGTCAGAAGTATATCTACAACAAAGCGAATGCCGGCCCAGCTACAGATGCCGAAGGCTTTATCTCACTGGCTGACTATCAGTTGAAAGAACAGGAAGCTAAGCTCATGGCCAGCAACAATTCTAACCTGACAGCTCAGGCTGAGCCTCAGACAATAGAGGAAAAGACATACAACCTCAAGAACACGACCATAACACGTGAAACACAGAAGTCAACCAACGAGAAAGGCACAAACGACTACACGGTTAGATACAAATATACCGTGAAGGATGAATTCAGCGTGAAGGATGACTTCCCCGTTGGCCAGTACGAAGCAGAAAAGTCGCCTGCATCAAAGGCAATGCTGAACCTCATCGCCAAGCAGATGGGCAGCGACTTTGCAAAGCACTTCGAAGCAGGCAAGTCGGTAGAAATCAGATACCGCGGTATGGCCGATGCTAAGCAAATCAATGGAAGCCTCAAGTACAATGGAGTTTACGGAGACACCGTCGAAAAGACCGTCACGGTCAACGGCAAGCAGCAAAAGCTCTCAGTCAACAAGGCAGCAGGCATCACGACCAATGAGCAACTGTCACTGCTCCGTGCCATCAGCGTACAGAAGTATATTAATAAGAATGTATCTTCACTGAAGAACATGAACGTGAAGGAAACCTACAACCTGGAAGTGTCTCCCAACGAGGGTGGACAATACCGCAGAGTATCGGTTGACTTCATCTTCCACGATACCACATTCTAAAGAACTCTCCATTAGACAGCCTGCCCGCAGCTCCTTCTGCGGGCAGGCTTTCCCCCTTTTCAACCAACATAACGATGAAACGATTCCTCATCCTTCTCGGAATACTTCCTTTCTTCGGCTATTCACATGCACAGACATTGGAGGCTGATTCCCCGACGGCAATGACGGACACCTTGTCTGTATCTCCCGCAGAGGCTCAGCACGCTATGGCGGAAGCCGCATTTGCCAGATACTTTGAGATGAAAGGTGACCAGACCGTCAACAAGGACCAACTCTATCAGACCCTGATGGATTGCTTCAAAGGCTATGTCAAATGCATGGAGAACGCTGACAAGACACAGCTGGACGACATAAAGGAGAAGCTGCGCAAGTTGCGTCCCGAGTTTGAAGCGGCTGGCATAATCCTTAGCAGTTCCGGGAATAACAAGTTAGCATATAAGTATCTCGAATGTTATCTTAACATCCCCGAACTTCCCATCTTCGAAGGAGAACGTTTCCCCCGGAACGAGCAGTACCCTGCGTATGTCTTCATCGTGGCAGCAGAGTCACACAACTCACGCGACTATGAGGCTGCTGTCCTTTATCTGCGGGAATACATTGAACTGGGAGAGAAGAAGAATCAACAAATCTGTTATGAGTTCCTTGCTGCCGACTTGGACTTGTTGAAGCGGGTCGATGAGGAAATGGCCGTTCTGGACGAGGGCATTATGAACTACCCCCATAGCATGAAGATGCTGAAACAGGCCATTAACCTTTACACTCAATTCAATGAGAAGGAAAAGGCAAAGGAAATGTTCAACAAGGCGATTGCCCTTGCTCCGAATGACCCCGAGCTCCGACGCTTTAAGGCGGACATAGATTATCAGAACGACCGCTTTGCCGACGCCCTGCCCATCTACACGGAGTTCTATGAGCAAAACCCCAACGACCCGAACCGAGCAAAGAAGTTGGCATTGTGTCACTTCAACTATGCGGGAGCAATCATTAACGAGACCAACAATGTATCGGATGCAGCAAGGTTCAAGGAACTTCGCGATAAGGCAACAGAACATTTCAACAAGGCCATTGCCCTGCTCGAGCCCCTCAGCAAGAACCTGGAAGTAGTGAGAGCCGATCCGCTGGTCATTCAGGCATTATCTGAAGCACTTACTCAAGTGGGACGCAGTTCTGATGCCGATGCCATTCGCCAACAGGCTTCTCAAGACACTGGCCTATATGCCAACGTCGCTCGCAATTCTGCCAAGACCGCGCCGAACTTCAACGACTGGGGTAAAGCCAAATTGGAAAGGACCTTGACAGAGTGGGAACGACGCGGCGAGTTCGAGCCCGCTGAAGAATACATGAAACGCGTCAATCCGGAAGCCAGAAAAGAGCTGATTACTCAAACCAAAAGGACACTGGAGGAAGACTTCATCCGTGAGTTCAGCGACACCTATAACCTGGAAGACTTGACCATAAAGCCATACGACCCTGACCACGAGACCTATTGCATTAGGACCAAACAGGGCGACATCTACTTGAAGGTACCTCTTGCCGGCAACGAAGCCAAGAACTTCAAGGACAACTGGAGTGGCGTAAGAATCCAGTCCCCGCAGTTTAAGGTGAACAGCTCGGGCAAGTTGCTGTTGGCAAAAGCTGTATTTACCACTCCTAACGGACAGTACTACACCTACGATGCAAACGAGGAATTGGAATACGGCAAGATAAAGATTGCCAAGCCCGAATGGAACGACAACGACCTCCTCGCGGCTGTCGGGCCGAATGTCACACCTGATAAGCCCGAGAAAAAGAGCGAACTCGAGGAGGCAATCAATGTAGGTGAGTCGTCGGTTGACGTCAATGTACCAAAGACAAAGGAGCAGAATACAAACACCTTTGCTCTCATTATTGCCAACGAGAACTACAAGAAAGTCGAAGGCGTTCCCTTTGCACTCAACGATGGAAAGTCATTCAAACGCTATTGCCAGGATGTGCTCGGCGTACCTGAAGAGAACATCGTCCCTGCATTCGACGCCACCTATAGTGACATGATTGAGGCCATAGACAAGATCAAGAACCTGGAAGCCGCTTTCGAGGGCATGAAGCTTTTGGTCTATTATTCCGGTCACGGACAGCCAGACCCCAGTTCGAAAGAAGCATACCTTTTGCCGGTCGATGCCTCTCCGCGTAACATGTCCACATCCTATAAGCTCTCCAAGTTCTATCAGGAACTGATTGCCTACAATCCAGGTTCCGTCACGGTCTTCCTCGACGCATGTTTCAGTGGTGCCAAGAAAGATGGTAACATCATGGATAAGGAGGCCCGTGGCGTAATCATCGTGCCAAAAGAAGAGGCTCCTGCCAGCAACATGGTTATCTTTGCAGCATGTTCGGGCGACGAGACTGCCTACCCCTATAAGAACCAGAAGCACGGGTTGTTTACGTATTTCCTGCTCAAGAAGCTACAAGAAGACAAGGGTAAAACGACCTACAGACATTTGGCTGAGTACATCAACAAAAACGTAAAGCAACAAAGCATCCGCCTCCCGAGCGGGAAGTTGCAGACTCCAACCACGCGAAGTGCCCTACCTCCATCTGAATGGGGCAACTGGAGGCTTGATAAATAACTTCTACACCTGACCACTATGAAGCATGTCCTTGCATTCATATTAATATATATAATAATGTGTGCTTGCGCACAGGCACAGAATGACGTGAATGTCACACACACATACGTCTATCATGCCTCTTACAACGAAAGCCGTGAGCAGGCTGAGCGGAATGCCGTGAATTGTGCGAAGAACGAAGCCTTGCGCGAACGCTTCGGCACCATCGTCAGCGGTGCTTCAGCGTCGAGCCTTATTACCAAGAACAACATAACAAAATCCAAATTTGTTTCTATGGGCGGTGAAGGCGAGGCTAACGGCGAATGGATTGCCGACCTGGAAGAGCCCAAAATTACCACGGTATTGGAAGATGGCGGGTTCTGCGTAACAGCCACCGTGAGAGGGAAGGCACGCGAGATAACCAACAATCCTATCGGCTTTGAGGCTAAGATTCTGCGAAATGAGCCCAAGCTGTCATTAGAGAGCACCGAGTTTACCGCAGGCAATCAGTTCTTCATCCACTTCACTTCTCCTGTGGATGGTTTCCTTGCCATCTATCTCCTTGACAGCGAGACTGCCTATTGCCTGTTGCCCTATGCCGACGACAAGGATGGCATGTATCCTATTAGACATGGGAGGGAATACACCTTCTTCAGTCGGAAAGTGTATAACGAGGATGAGAACACAGACGTTATCGACGAGTATGCCATGACAACCGAGGATAATCATCAGGACTTGAACCAGTTCTATTTTATCTTCTCCCCTCAAGAGTTCACCAAAGCTGACGACACGTTCCGCAAGACGGACGACGGTACGATTTACCCGCGTATGCTGTCATGGGCTAACTTCCAGAAATGGATTATGCGCACTCGCAGCAGAGACAAGAAGATGTCCGTGCAGACGAAATACGTCGTCATCAATCCCGCAGATTAAATAAGGCCCTTCAGTGAGCCGTTAGGTGTAAGACCGGCCTAAAGCAACCGACGGGGACCTCCCACCATTTATACGATTAATCGAAAACAAGCAAACAGAACAATAAACTAATAAATACAGTAGCTATGAAAAAGATTGTTATTTTGTTATTCTCCATGCTGATTATGGGTTCAGCAGTGTCAAACGCTCAGAATACCATTCTGCCCAAGGAATGGAAGAAGGAGTGCAAGAAACAACAGAAGAGACTGCAAAAGGCAGGCTGGCAAATCTTCGGCTCGTCCCGTTCACTGGAGTATGCTCTGCTGTCACACTATGAGAAGCAGTACGAGCAGGGAAACAGAATAGGTGACGGCGAAGTGGTAGGTATCGCAACGGTCAGTGATGCCAGGAATAAGAACCTGTTGAGGCAGCAGGCCATTAACAGTGCTTACACCACCTACGCCACCAGAAGCGTCACAAACATAAAAGGTAAAATCGTTCAGGAGCTGAAGCTGAAGGACAACGAAGAAGTTGAGAACTTCTGCGCTGCTTATGGTGCATCTGTCGAGAAGGAAATCAAGGGTGAACTGCAGCCATCCTTCGAAGTAATCAAGGAAGTGTCACCCAACCGCGTTGACATGCAGGCATTCTTCGTCATCAACAAAAGTTCTGCTGTTAAGGCACGCCTCCAGGCTCTTGAGAATATTATCAAGAACAGCAATCTCGCACGTGAACACGAAGAAAAGCTGAAGAACTTCATTACAGACGAATTTGAAGGCAATTAAGCTTCATGCAACTGCACCAATATCCTCGATACCGTAAGACCAAGGTTATGAAGAGTGCTATGGCAAAAGAATATATGAAGAGGGCAATACTGGCATTCCTGCTTGTCCTGATGGCAAATGCAGCAAGTTCCCAGACACTGATTGTATATGGTGTCAACGGGAAGGTGGAGGACGTCACTGGCGGCAAGTCAAGACTGGTGAAGGTGAGAGATGTCCTCGAACACAGCACTATGCTGAAAATCCCTGAGAACAGCTACATCGTCCTGTTCGACAAGGATAACAAGAAATCCTTCACACTGGAGCGGTCCGGAACGGCAACGGTGAAAAGCATGATTGCCGACGACAGGAACACCATACAGGAACTGACCACCGAATTCGTGTCCTTCCTCTGGAAGCAAATCAAAGGCGGCGGACAAGTGCTGGTTCGCAATTGCAGCGATGCAGCGACCGTCACACGCGACATGAAGATTGCGAAGCAGGGTGCTAATGACAACCTCGTTGTCTGCGGAACAAAGAATGATTACTCCGACTTTGCGAAGGCATATCAGGAGGAGGTAGATAACATGTGGAACGACTTCGACAACTTCACCAATTCCCTGTGGGAGGACTACGAAGCATTCAAGGACTCGTTGATGAAGGACTATGCCAATTTCGTACGCAATCCCTGGAAAGAAGAGAAGCTCCAGCCCGCTGAGGAAAAGCCGAAGGACGAAAAGATTGAACCTATTGTCATTGAGTTGAAAGATGGGAAGCCCATCATTCCTGATTTTGGCAACAAAGAAAAGACATCCCCGAAGGTAACCATCTTGCCGCTGCCTCAGCCCAAGCCTCTCCCGCAAGTCGTGGCTCCTGTCAAAGAGAATGAAGAACTGACAGAACAGTACCACACGTTCAAGTTCTTTGGTACGGACATGAAGGTAAGGTGGTCCGACGACTGTGCATTCCAACTGAAGAGCCTCAAGGAGAAGGCCATTGCAGATGCCATAACTCTGTTGTCCGACAAAAAGTATGAGAATGTACTGTACGACTTCCTCCAACTGCGCAGCACCTATCACCTCAACGACTGGGCATATTATCAGATGCTCAAAGAGGGATGTGCTTCCCTGTGCGGAAAGGGCACCAACGAAGCAACGCTGCTGCACGGCATGATGTATGCACTGTCAGGCTATAAGTTGCGCTTTGCCAAGTCCAAGGACAAGCTGCTGCTCATGGTATCTACACAGTTCCATCTGTACGGTTACAGCTATCTGGAGATGGACGGCGACCACTACTATCTGCTGGACGGCGAGGAAGAGATTGTGGACTTCTGCGGTGCTAAGTTCCCGAAGGAGCAGGAGATGTCACTGATTATGACGGAGTCTCCACGCTTCTCGGACAACAAGTCAACGCTTCGTCCCATCAATTCACCCGCTTATTCCGGCTACAATGCCGAAGTGTCGGTCAACAAGAACCTGATTGACTACTATTCCTCATACCCATCGTCATACTTCAACAACAACTTCATGACGCGATGGGCCATGTATGCCAACACGGAGATGCAGCCCGAGGTGAAGCAGCAGCTCTACCCGCAGCTGAAGAAGATGATAGAGGGCAAGTCCAAGGTGCAAGCAGCGGAATGCATCCTCAACTGGATACAGACGGGCTTCAAGTACGAGTATGACACAGAAGTGTGGGGCTATGACCGTGCCTTCTTTGCCGAGGAGACACTCTTCTATCCCTCCTGCGACTGCGAGGACCGCAGCATCCTGTTCACCCGTCTCATAAGAGACCTCCTGGGCCTGAAGTGCATACTGGTTTACTATCCTGGTCACCTTGCATCAGGCGTCTGCTTCAACGAAGAAGTAAAGGGTGAATACATTGATGCGGAAGGCGAACGCTTTACCGTCTGCGACCCCACCTTCGTCGTGGTTGACGAGAACCACAACATCGTAGGTGGTGCCCGTGTAGGCGAGTCGATGAACGACAACAGCACTGCCACCGTCATCGTACTGGAATAAGAAACTCTAACAAGGCCAATTATGAAAAGGAGAATACTTCTCTTCTTGTCCCTGTGCTTCCTTGCTGGCACCTGTTGTATGGCAGGCAACCTCAGCAAGGAAGCTGCTAAAAGCTACAAGAAGGTATGCAAACAGTTGAAGCGAGACGGCTGGACAACCTACGACAAGGCCATGACCCTGGAGGATGCCATGATGCAGTACTATCTGCAGTGGGATGCTGACGCCGGGAACCTGCAGCAAGTGATAGGAACAGGCAGCGACAAGAATCCCAACAAGGCATACAGGCAGGCACAGCTTAATGCGTCCGTAGCACAGGCCTCACAGAAAGGTATCACCGTCAAGGTCTTCACCCAGATGATTATGTCCTCCTCTTCAGGCACCTCTTCGGACGTCAACTCACTGACCCAAGTGGAGCAGACCGTAAAACCTGTCACACCTGCAGTCAGCCTCAGCCGCAGACTGAAAGACGGTACCACAGAAGTCAACCTGTATTACTTACTGAAGAGATAGCCCCTTCCTGGACATAGATGTATGGGCATCAATAGCCTCTTAGCAGAGAATGAAGAAGAACTGTAAGGATGTACTCCTACAAATCCAGAAAGCCTTAGTGGTTGTAGGGTTTTCTTTTGTCATCGTATGGGGCTATGCGCAGATTGCGCTGAACCTCTCCTTCCTGAATCCCATATCCGAGGTTATCGAGAACTTCTCCATCACCGACAAGTACTACCAGATGATGCCTGAGAGGGAGAACCGATACATCAGCATCGTGGATTTGACCTCCCTGCACGACCGCCAAGAGATAGCCCAAGCGCTCGAGGCAATCGAGTCATGCCATCCGATTGTGGTCGGCATGGACTGCCGCTTCAAGAACGAGAACAAGGAGCTGGCTGCCGACGGGAAGCCCAAAGGCAACGAGACTGCCGACAACGTACTCAAAAAAGTGGTAGAAAAGTACCGCGACAACATTGTGTTCTCCTATGAACTCTTCGACGAGGAGGACGAGGAAATCGGATATACCCGCGAGATGCACTCCTTCTTTGCCAACGAGATACCCATTCACGAGGGCGTCTGCAACATGCAAGGCGACAACATCTACAACGGCATCAAGCGTCAGATGAAACTGGGCTGGACTCTGAACGGCAAGAAGGTCCCGTCGTTGGTGGGAGAGGTGGTGAACATCTATGTCGGCGACAAGCTGGTGAGGACAGATGACGACAACGTGAACATCAAATTCGCGCCCACCAACTTCACCATCATCCACCCCGACTCCATCCTTCAGCACAAGCAGGAGATAGAGGGACGCATCGTCTTCTTTGGCAGCATGGCCGAGGAGACCGACATGCACTATACCCCCCTCGGCAAAATTGCCGGTGTCGAGTTGCTGGCCTATGCCACCCAGACACTGCTAGAACACAGCCAGATTATCGAGCCACCTATGTGGATGCAGGTCATCATAGCCATCCTCCTTGTCATGCTGACAAACATGATGCAACTGCTGTACCTTGGCTGGACCTCAAGGAGCAAGAGCCCCCTCGTCTATCACGTGATGGGTTCAGCATACCTGCTTGGTCTGGTAACCTTCATGTGGATTGCCCTTATCATGTGGTTCACCTTCCTCTTCTTCTGCATGTACAACGTCAGCATGGAAATCGGATGGTCGATAGCAGCGATGGCATTCCTTGCCACGTCGCGCAGCTTCTATGCAGCATGTGAGGACTACTACAAGTTATGGAAGGAACGAAAATAGCATGAATAGCACGAATAGCATGAGCAACCGTCCAGCCGCCTGCACCCAGCAGAGCGGCTTTTTTTGTCCCAAAAGTCATCCCAACCCGTCGAAATCCTCACCTTCGCCCGTCTCCATCGTCATCCCCGCCTGTCAACTTCTTTGCAGCATCGCGACAATGCAATTGCACCATCGCGACGATGCAATTGCAGCATCGCGATGATGCAAACAACATCCCCTGCTGCATCTGCCGACCCGACATTCGTCAGATGCCGTCATAAGCAGTCAACGAAGCACTCTTCCCACATTTTCCTCCCTATTTCTTGCCAGTAGAGCAAAATCTCTTCCTTGCAAGCGAAAAGGAGAAAACAGAACGTCCCGTGTGACCTTAACTGAGAAAGGCCGAGTTGCACTGTCGGGGTTCTTGCCGCCGGCTGTGGCGAAGTGGGGCTGACCGCCACCGCCGCCCTGCATGAGCTGGGCAGCTTCGCGGATGTTCTTGCCGATGTTCACACCTGCAGCTACAGCACCATCTGAAGCGGCTGCGGTGAGGAGGGGCTTGCCGCCTGCCACGGAACCGATGACGACGATGCTATTCTCTACTTCTGCGCGGAGCTGGAAGGCGATGTCCTTCACGAACTCGGGGCCAAGAGGCGTGATGGCGCTCAGCACCTTCAGGCCGTTTATCTCCTTTTGCTCAGCAAGCATCTGCTTCTTGAGGTCAGCAGCACGCTCACGCATGACGTCCTCCACCTGTTTGCGCAGGTCAGCGTTGTCGCTGATAGCCTTTTGTATGGTGCCGACCAGGTCGGGAGCATTGTTGAAGAGACCTCGCAAGCCTGTTATCATGTCCTGCAATCTGTCCATCTGTTCCTCGACGGCTTTGCCTGTGATGGCTTCGATACGACGCACACCAGCTGCCACGCTGCTTTCGGAGAGGATGCGCACCATGCCGATGCAGCCTGTGCTGCTGGCATGGCAGCCGCCGCAGAACTCAACGCTCGAACCGAACTGTATGACGCGCACCTTGTCGCCGTACTTCTCGCCGAAGAGAGCGATGGCGCCCAGCTTCTTAGCTTCCTCGATGGGTGTGTCGCGATATTCCTGCAGAGGCAGGTTCTGACGGATGCGCTCGTTGACGAGGTGCTCCACCTCGCGGATTTGTTCGGGCGTTACCTTCTCGAAGTGCGAGAAGTCGAAACGCAGGTAGTCGGGCGTTACGAGTGAACCTTTCTGCTCCACATGGTCGCCAAGAACCTCCTTGAGGGCTTGGTCGAGGAGGTGCGTGCAAGTGTGGTTGGCCTCGATAGCACGGCGGCGTTCCACATCCACGCAAGCCATGAACTCAGCAGCGGGATTCTGTGGGATGCGCTCCAGGATATGGATGCTTACGCCATTCTCCTTCTTGGTATCGAGGACCTTGATGGTCTCCTGCTCGTTACAGATGACGCCAGAGTCGCCGACCTCGCCGCCCATCTCTCCGTAGAAAGGTGTCTGGTCGAAGATGGCTTCATAGACAACGCCCTTCTTCTGCTTCACCTCGCGATACTTGACGATGTGGCAAGTGTATTCCGTGAAGTCGTAACCCACGAACTGGCAGACCCCCTCTGTGTCCCCCTTAAAGGGGGAGGATTCATTGCCGCAAGTCTCCCCTTTAAGGGGAGATTTAGAGGGGTCTGGAGTCTGCCAGTCGCCTGCCTCAACCTGTGCAGCGTTACGGGCGCGTTCCTTCTGTTTCTGCATCTCGACGTTGAAGCCGGCCTCATCGACTGTGAGACCGTTCTCGCGACAGATGAGTTCTGTGAGGTCGAGGGGGAAGCCGTAGGTGTCGAAGAGGGTGAAAGCCTTTTCGCCGGCAATCTCTGTCTGTCCGGCAGCCTTTGCCTCCTTCATCACACCGTCCAGGAGCTTGATGCCCGTCTCGAGTGTACGCAGGAAACTCTCTTCCTCTTCCTTCATCACCTTCGTAATGAGTTCGCGCTGACCTTCCAGTTCGGGATAGGTTGCTCCCATCTCCTGAATGAGGACGGGCAGCAGACGATAGACGAAGGCTTCCTTCTGTCCGAGGAAGGTATAGGCGTAGCGCACGGCACGGCGCAGGATGCGGCGGATGACGTAACCTGCCTTTGCGTTGCCCGGCAACTGACCGTCCGCAATGCTGAATGCAATGGTGCGCAGGTGGTCGGCAACGACGCGCATGGCAACGTTGACGTCCTCAGAGTAATCGGAATTATCTGAGTATTCGGAATAATACTTCAGCCCTGTAAGCTGCTCGATGGCGCGGATGATGGGCTGGAAGACGTCGGTGTCGTAGTTGGAGTGCTTGCCCTGGATGGCACGGACGAGGCGTTCGAAGCCCATACCCGTGTCGATGACGTTCATGCCGAGAGGCTCGAGGTGTCCGTCGGCCTTGCGCTCGTACTGCATGAAGACGATGTTCCAGATCTCGATGACCTGCGGGTCGTCCTTGTTGACGAGCTCACGTCCGGGCACTTTGGCTTTCTCTTCGGGCGTACGGCTGTCGAGGTGTATCTCGGAGCAGGGACCGCATGGACCTGTGTCGCCCATTTCCCAGAAGTTGTCGTGCTTGTTACCGTTGATGATGTGGTCTGCGGGAACGTGCTTCAGCCAGTAGCCTGCAGCTTCATCGTCGCGGACAAGGTTTTCCTCGGGTGAGCCCTCGAAGACGGTGACATAGAGGTCCTTGGGGTCGAGCTTCAACACATCCACGAGGTATTCCCACGCCATGTCGATGGCACCTTCCTTGAAGTAGTCGCCAAACGACCAGTTGCCAAGCATTTCGAACATGGTGTGGTGGTAGGTGTCATGTCCTACCTCCTCCAGGTCGTTGTGCTTTCCGCTGACGCGCAGGCATTTCTGCGAGTCGGCACGGCGGCGGGGCTCCGGGTCACGGGTGCCAAGGATGATGTCTTTCCACTGGTTCATGCCTGCATTGGTGAACATCAGGGTCGGGTCGTCCTTCACCACCATAGGTGCAGAAGGTACAATCTTGTGCCCTTTCGATTCGAAGTATTTCAGAAACGAATTGCGAATTTCATTTGCTGTCAACATAGTTATTTGTGATTTATAGATTTACGTTTAAGGATTTCATCATTTACCCTTATCTCACCCCAGAAGGGGATGATGGGGTCTAAAATGCGTGCAAATTTACGAAATTATTATGAATTAAGCGCCATGTACTTTGTTTTTTGAGTTTAATTTTATACTTTTGCAACGAAATTGTGCATTCTGAATTACAAAGTTAATTGCAAATAGTAAATCGCCAAATCGTAAATTAACATGGCATACAATCCGAATAAAGACTTAAAGAAATACTACGGCATCTCCGAAGTGGCAGAACAGTTCGGGGTGGCAGAGTCGTTGCTGCGCTACTGGGAAAAGGAGTTTCCAAACATCAAGCCTCGCAAGAGCGGACGCGGCGTGCGACAATACACTAAGGAGGACATTGGGGAGGTACGCATCGTCTATAACCTGCTCAAGGTGCGCGGCATGAAGATTGCCGCAGCAAAAGCCGTGCTGAACAAGAACCACAAGGCAGCAAGCGACACGTCGGAGATCATCGGACGCCTGCAATCCATTCGTGCAGAACTGCAGGACATCAGCCGCGAGTTGGGAGAGCTGTAAGGGAGCCACTGCCCCATCAGAAAACGCCACGTGGGTCGCCGGGCAACTAGGCATAGGTCTTTGATAAGGCTCACTGAGGGGGAGGGTCGCGTTGGCAACGCGACAAACGGGACCCACGCTCCGAGGTAGCAGAGCAGGGCCGTCTGGCTGGCGAGGCTGAGCGCGGACAGGTACAAAACAAAAACAGGGAGCAAGACCATCAAGTCCTGCTCCCTGTTTTTGTGGGCGCTGAGGGATTCGAACCCCCGACCCTCTGCTTGTAAGGCAGACGCTCTGAACCAGCTGAGCTAAGCGCCCCTTTGCGAATTGCGGTGCAAAGGTACAACATTCCCCTGATTCCTGCAAGCTTTTCACAAAAAAAGTTGTACCTTTGCACAAACATTATGACCTGATGGACACAAAACACATACAAATCCGCGACTATAACTACCCTCTGCCCGATGAACGCATAGCAAAGTTCCCGCTCCCTGAACGCGACAGCAGCAAGCTGCTCGTCTATGAGGGCGGACGCATCAGCGAGACGCAGTTCCGTTCCCTACCCTCGCTGCTGCCTGAAGGGGCACTCATGGTCTTCAACAATACCCGCGTCATACAGGCGAGGCTGCACTTCAGGAAGACGCCCCAAACCCCTTTAGGGGGAGAACTTAGTGCAGGGGAAATCGCTAATGGCAATCGCCTCGGCGCCCTCATCGAAATCTTCCTCCTGGAACCTGCTGAGCCGGTGGAGTATCAGGAGAACTTCGCCCGACGCGGCAGTTGCTCGTGGTACTGCCTCGTAGGCAACCTGAAGAAATGGAAAGAAGGGAAGCTGACAAGAGAATTCAAAATTCAAAATTCAAGAATCAAACTCTCTGCGGAACGCGTCGGTACGCACGGCACAAGCCAGGAGATTAAGTTTGAGTGGGGAGTGACTGACGCAGATAACGACCAACGGTCAATGGGCAAAGGTCAATGTCCCATCACCTTTGCCGAGGTCATCGATGCCATCGGCGAACTTCCCATCCCACCCTACCTCAACCGCAAGACGCAAGAGAGCGACAAGACTACCTACCAGACGGTCTATTCCAAGATAAAGGGCTCCGTAGCGGCTCCGACAGCAGGACTGCACTTCACGAAGCGTGTCCTCGACGACATCGACGCCCGTGGCATCGAACGCGAAGAGGTGACGCTGCACGTGGGAGCCGGCACCTTCCGCCCCGTCAAGAGCGAGGACATCGGCGGGCACGACATGCACACCGAACACATTGCCGTGCATCGCCACACCATCGAACGACTGCTGGCCCATAACGGCGAAGCAATTGCCGTAGGCACGACAAGCGTCCGAACCCTCGAAAGTCTGTATTACATGGGTGTGCTGGCAGGGAATGAAGAATTAAGGAAGAAGAACGAAGACTCTTCCCTTCACGTCCCCCAGTGGATGCCTTACGAATACGACAATTCCCTCTCCACGACGGAAGCTCTCGAAGCCTTGCTCCATTATATGGACGAGCGAGGGGAGGAAGTGCTGCACTCCAGCACGCAGATTATCATTGCACCTGGCTACAAGTACCACATCGTACGCCGCATGATAACGAACTTCCACCAGCCGCAGAGCACCTTGCTGCTGCTGGTCAGCGCCTTCATCGGTGATAACTGGCACGAGGTCTATGACTATGCCCTTGCCCACGACTTCCGCTTCCTCAGCTACGGCGACAGCTCGCTGCTCGTGCCTTGAAAGCCTTTCACTCCTCTATGCTTTCTTCCTGTTCTATAGTCTCAACCTGTACTTCCTCGGTAGTGGAGGATGCAGCAGGCTCCCCGCGATTGGATGACGCGGAGAAGTCGTAGTCGAAGGATGCCGTGTCAGGTCGATGGTAGGAATAGCTTGAGCCCGTCCAGAGACGAGGGTCGAGCCCCTTTGCCGGAGGGAACTTGACGCGATATTTGCTGAAGTGTTCGTCGGAGAGCACCTGCTGAATGAACTCACCGAAGATGGGGAGCGCCGTCTTGCTGCCCTGACCGAGCTGCCCCGTGCGGAAATGGATGCTGGGGTACTCTCCGCCCACCCATGCTCCACCCACAAGGCCGGGCGTTACACCGACGAACCAAGCATCGGCATGATTGTTGCTGGTGCCCGTCTTGCCACCAAACTCGGTATCGGCATAGAAGGGACGGATGTAGTGCCAAAGGCCACCAGACGTTCCGGACAGACCGCCCACCAGCATCCTCTGCATGAGGTAGGCAGAACGATAGGGAATGGCCTTCTTCTCTTTCTTGTGTGCCTGATAAATCAGGTTGCCGTCCCTGTCTTCGATGCGCTCCACGAGAAGCGGTATGTTATAGCGACCATCGTTGGCCACCGTACAATAGCTGTTGACAAGCTCCAAAAGATTGACCTCGCTGCTTCCGAGCACCATAGAGCGCGTCTCCTGCAGCTTGCTCTGAATGCCCATCGCATAGGCAGTCTTGGCGATATTGTGTACGCCGCACTCCATGCCCACGCGCACGGCAACCGAGTTGAGGCTCATGGCAAAGGCACTCTTGAGCGAGACCTCTTCGTCGGTGAAATATCCGTTGGCATTGTGCGGAGCCCATACTTTGGGTTTGCCGGCAACGGTATCGACGAAAGCGATGTAGGAGTCCGGACGATGGTCGATGGGATTGAGTCCCTGGTTCATGGCCTCGGTATAGACAAAGAGCTTGAAGGTGGAACCCGGCTGATGGACGGCACGGACGTTATCGACCTGCCATGAACGGAAGTCGATGTCGCCCACCCAGGCACGGACGAAACGCGTGTCCGGCTCAATAGCCACAAAGCCTGTATGCAGGAAGCGCAGCATGTAGCGGACAGAGTCGATGGTACTCATCTCTCGCTCTACAGGGCCGTCGTAGCTGAAGAGCCGCACCTGATGGGGCTGGTTGAGGTAGTAGTCAACGGAGTCGGCATTGCCTTCGAACTTCGCGTCGAGGTATCTGCCGTATGGTGAACGACGGGCTATGTCCTCGGCAAAGCCCTGTATCTCCTGATGCCGAGCGTTCTGCCACGGGTTGGTACGGCCCCAGTGCTCAGCGAAACGTTGCTGCGTAACCTGCATCTGCTTCCTCACCGCTGCCTCGGCATAGGCCTGCATACGCGAGTCGATAGAAGTATAGATGCGCAGTCCGTCGGCATCAAGGTCCAGTTTGTTGACAGCATCGTAACCAGGCACATGGCCCTCCGTGCAGAGGTCGTCGATGTGACTCTTGAGCGCCTCGCGGAAATAGGGTGCCATGCCGTCCTGATAACTCTCATTGACACGCATCTTGAGCGCAACGGGCAACGCTGTCAGCGAATCCAGTTGGGAAGCCGTTGCCTCCTGACCGTCGATGAAAAGATGATGATGGTCATAGACAAGCTGCAAGACTGTGTTGCGGCGCTGGAGACTGTTATGGGGGTTGAGCCGCGGGTTGTAGTAGCTGGTAGCCTTGAGCAGCCCCACCAGGGTGGCTGCCTGCTCGTAGTTGAGGGCATCGGGCATCGTGCCAAAATAAGCGCGGGCTGCCGTCTTGATACCGTAGGCATTGCTGCCGAAATCGACCGTATTGAGGTACATGGTCAGTATCTCTTCCTTCGTGAACACCCACTCAAGCTTCAGCGCCACAATCCACTCCTTAGCCTTCATGATCAATATCCCGATGCCCGGCAGATGTCCCAGCAAGCCTGTGGAATACTGCGTGCGGACACGGAACATGTTCTTTGCCAACTGCTGTGTGATTGTGCTGGCACCTCGGGCATGACCACGAAAGATGTCCTTCACGGCAGAGAAAAGACCGACGACATCAATGCCATGATGCTGATAGAAACGCTCGTCCTCTGTATCGATAAGGGTACGTATCAGGATGGGCGATATCTCCTCATAGGCGACAGGCGTACGGTTCTCGTTAAAGTAGCGCCCCATCAAGACTTCGTCGCAAGTATAGACCTCCGATGCTTCGTTGACAACAGGGTCCTTGATGTCATCAAAGCCCGGAGAACGTCCGAAGAGATAGCAGAAGTTGAAATCGACCGCTACAAAGAACAATATGATGATGGCAGCGATGGCGGCAAGCCAGACGGCTGTCTTCTTGTACCAAGAGCCGGAAAAGAATAACTTCTTTAGATTAATTTCCATAGTTCTTTCGTTACGTTTATCAAAAGTCCCCGTACTTATCTTCATAAGTCCTCGTACTTATCGCCATAAGTACGTGTACTTATCCGCCTAAGTACACGTACTTATTTTAACATTCGCTGGATGGAACCATTGTATTTCGCTGTCGTGGGCAAACCACGTCATCTGCTTCTTGGCGTAGTCGCGCGTGTTCTTCTTTATCTTTTCCAAGGCAAAAGGCAGCTCCCATTCGCCGTCGAGGTATCGGAAGAGCTCCTTGTAGCCGACCGTATTCAGCGCATTCTCCTTCCGGAGAGGATAGAGTCGGCGCACCTCGTCGAGCAAGCCCTCCTCCATCATCATGTCCACGCGCCTGTTGATTCGCTCAAAGAGTTCCTGACGCTCGCGGCGCAACCCAATCTTGACGATACGGAAAGGACGCGGCTTGCGCTCCTTGGTCAGGAAAGACGAATAGGGTCGGCCTGACGTATAGCAGACTTCCAATGCATGTACCACGCGCTTTGGATTGCGCGTATCTGCCGAATGGTAATAGTCCGGGTCGAGCAGACGCAGCTCGTTGCGCATCTCGTCTATCTCGCCGCCTTCGAGCCTATGGCGAAGCGTCTCGCGCACCTCAGCATCGACCGAAGGAATGTCGTCTATGCCATTGCAGACAGCATCAAGATACATCATGCTGCCACCCGT
>OMSJ01000110.1 GCA_900313705.1 uncultured Prevotellaceae bacterium | reverse complement strand
GTCTCGAAGAACGAATTCTTCGACTATGCAGCCAAGTACAACAACGAAAGCGACGAGATAACGCCCGCCCGCATCAGCGACAGGCTTGCCGAGCGCGTCTCGAAGCTGACCTCGATGATTTACGACCTGCTGGGCTGCCACGGCATCATCCGCATCGACTACATCATCACCGAGGGCGAGAAGATAAACCTCCTCGAGATAAACACCACACCAGGCATGACGGCCACCAGCTTCATCCCGCAGCAAGTGCGGGCAGCAGGGCTGGACATCAAGGATGTGATGACGGACATAATAGAGAACGGACTAAAATAAAAAGTATTATGGGGGAAGTTAAAGAAGTTAAAGGGAGTTAAAGAAGTTAAAGGACAATACCTTTGGGAGCTTCCGACACTATTGTCCTTTAACTTCCTTAGCGAGCATAGCGAGCGATAACTCCTTTAACTCCTTTAACTTCAAAAATAACTATGAACTCCGAATTCGACGATATTCGCCCCTTTGCAGCGGGCGAGGTGAAGCAGGCCGTCGAGAGTCTGCTTGCCGACAGGCAGTTCTCGCGGATGCTGAAGGGCTTTGTGCCGTGGATGCCCCAATGGATGCGCAACGGACTGATACGCTTGGCTTTTGTCGGCGTCAATACCCCCTTGCAGTTCCAACTGCGGTTCATCAAGCCCGTCCTGAAGCGCATCCTGAAGAAGTGCAGCAGCGGATATACCTTTGCCTACAGCGGCATCGCATCAGGTGCGGAGCGCTACACCTTCATCAGCAACCATCGCGACATCGTGCTCGACAGCGCTATCCTCGACCTTATGCTTCACGAGCACGGCTTCCCCACGACCTGCGAGATTGCCATCGGCGACAACCTCCTCATCTATCCCTGGATAAAGACGCTCGTCAAGCTCAACAAAGCCTTCACAGTCAAAAGGGGCCTCAGCCCACGTGAGCTCTTGGAGAGCAGTCAGAAGATGAGCCGCTACATGCACTATGCCATCAACGAGAAGCACGAGAACATCTGGATTGCCCAGCGCGAAGGCAGAGCCAAGGACAGTAGCGACCAGACGCAGGAGTCGCTCCTCAAGATGTTTGCGATGGCTGGCGAAGGCAGCATCGTGGACCGGCTCAAGGACCTTCACCTCGTGCCGCTCAGCATCAGCTACGAGTACGACCCCTGCGACTACCTCAAGGCACAGGAGTTCCAGATGAAGAGGGACAATCCGTCGTTCAAGAAGAGCAAGCAGGACGACCTGGACAACATGAAGACCGGCATCTTCGGGCAGAAGGGACGCATCCACTACGAAGCCCTGCCCTGCATCAACACCTGGCTCGACGAAGTCTCGGACTTGCCTAAGACGGAAATCTTCGCTGAGATAGCCCGCCGCATCGACCTGCAGATACACAGCGGCTACCAGCTCTTCCCAGGCAACTACGTGGCCCTCGACTTGCTCAACGGCACATCGACCTACGCCGACAGGTACAGCGAAAAGGAGAAGCAGACCTTCATGGACTACCTGCAGAGTCGCATCGACCTCGTGAAGATAGAGAACAAGGATGAAGACTTCCTCCGCGAACGCATCCTCACGATGTACGCCAACCCGGTCGTCAACAAACAGAAAGCAATAGAAACTAAGTATTAGGTGTTAAAATAAACCACAGATTAATCGAATTAAGCTGACTCAAGTCAGCAGCAAACAATCCGTTTAATTACTTAAAGAATTCCTCAGATTAAGGTATGCGCGAAGAACAAATCCGTTGAATCTGATAAATCTGTGGTTGTAGAAAAGAATTCAGTTCATCTGCTTATGAAGGTCAAGTATATCTTACTGTTCGCCGTTTGTCTCATCTTCTCATGCAAAGGTGGCGACGACACTTCGGATGTCTATCCCAACGTCGTGACGGAGTTTGCCGTGATACGGACCGATGATGCCGGCACAATGGTGGAGTTCACGACCGACGACGGACGCACCTACGCCATCAGCAATCCGCAGGAGGGCTTCAAGAAGAGCTTCAGGTATCGGGCCGTCTGCGGCTATGTGCCCGACGCGCAGAAAGCATTCCTCCATCATGCTACGGAAGCCTACCTGCTGCACGACTCGACGGCACTTGCCATTAGCCCCGACCCCATCAAGGTCACGAGCGTCTGGCAGTCAGGCCGATACATCAACATGCACCTCTCCCCACTCACGCAGGGCGGCAGACAATACTGGGGCTACCGCATCGACAACGTCAGCGGCAAAACCACACACATCAGCCTCCATCACCGACAGAACGGCGACCCGCTCTCCTACACGACGACCGTCTATGCGAGCCTCCACGTGGACAGCCTCACGACAATCCCCGCTGGCGACTCACTCGCCCTCCACATCAAGACCTTCAACGGAGAACAGGTATGGGCTTTCCAGAAGCCCTGAAAAGCCCTTTCGCCAAGTGGCTGTGCGTCAGGGAGGCTCGAAATGTTAAAATAAGTACGTGTACTTCCGGCGATAAGTACGTGGACTTCCGGCGATAAGTACGTGGACTTATGACGACAAGTACGTGGACTTATGACGACAAGTACGTGGACTTCCGGCGATAAGTACGTGCCTAATTTGCAAACTAGGTTAACCTAAATGACCAATTAGACGAGGTTAGTTTGAAGAAGAAGCTATACTAAACATATATTCCTACTTGATAACAGATCTGATAAAGCTGAATAGAAATGAAAGACCTTGCTGTAATACTGGGTATCGCCCTGTTTTCAATCATAGTGTTCGCCCTAAAGTTCAAGTTCAACTCCTACATTTTCGGAGAAGGCGGACTGTTTGGGCCCGAGGACCATTCCCTCAGCCACGAGATAAAGAACCTGGTCAAGCTCCGTGACCAAGGCCTCATCGATGCCGCGAAGTACGAGGAAATGAAGGCAGAACTGCTCCTCAAGTACAATGAGTCAAACCATTACGCAGACAAAGAAATCCAGAAGCTGGAGCGCTTGCAGAAGCAAAACATCATCACCCCGGAAGAGCTTGAAGAGATAAAGGAAAAACTCCGCAATAGCCCTCACCATTTTGGATAATTCTCCTGAACGTTGATGATATTGAAGAGTAAATCGTATTTTTGCAAATCATAAGAAAAAGAAACAAGAAACATGGCAAAGATAATAGTGAAAGATACTGAAATCAACATTATCAAGGTTGTTGAAGAAGACTACCTTTGCTTGACGGACATGATAAGGGCAAAGGACGGAGACTTTTTCGTAACCGATTGGCTGCGTAATCGCAACACGTTGGAGTTCATAGGTATCTGGGAGAAGGTTTATAACCCCATATTTAATTATGGCGAATTCGCCACAATTAGGAACCAGGCGGGCTTAAATAGTTTCAAGATTAGTGTAAAGGAATTCGTGGCAAGAACAAATGCTATCTGCTTGCAAGCCAAAGCAGGGCGTTATGGGGGAACATACGCCCATAAAGACATAGCATTTGAATTTGCCATGTGGATAAGTCCTGAGTTCAAGATATATATAGTCAAAGAGTTCCAACGCCTAAAGGCTGACGAGCAGAAACTCTTGGGCTGGACGGCCAAGCGTGAACTCTCGAAGATAAACTACCGCATTCATACCGATGCCATCAAGAGTCACCTTATTCCCGAAGAGGTCACAAAGGAGCAAGCCAACATCATCTATGCCGAAGAAGCCGACGTGCTCAATGTGGCCATGTTCGGCATGACAGCCAAGCAATGGCGCGATGCCAACCCGGAATTGAAAGGTAACATCCGCGACTATGCCACCATCAACGAACTCATCTGCCTCTCGAACATGGAGAACATCAACGCTGTCCTCATCAACGATGGCATCCCCCAAGGCGAACGCCTCGTAAAGCTCAATCAAATTGCCATTCAACAGATGCAAGTCCTCGAAGCAAGCAGCGGCAGGAACCTGTTGAAGTAAGAGGCCTGATGGCTGAAGGTATGATGCCTGATACGACAATATCGAACGGAATAAAAACCTGTAACTATGAGACAAGAAGATTTTGACGAATATATCCGGCAAGTTGAGCCATCGGCACAGCAAAGTGCCACAGATTGGCAGACTGCCATTGGACTCCAACAGGTCGATGGGTTGAAGCCCTCTCAGTATCTGCTTGATATGGCGCAACGTAACATCGAGGGCGATATATCCATCGATGAAGTTCGCCAATTGCTCGATTCCTATTATAGCTGCAAGACAAACCGCACTCCGAAAGACGATGGTGTTGCCGAATGCGACAAGGCTTCCGCCAATATCAAAAAGATTCTCTCCACAAACACGTTTGCTTTCAATACCAATGGTTTCATTTCTACTCACCGCCGCGTCTTTGAGGGGGTGTTCAAGCATGCAGGTGAATTGCGCACTTTTGATATAACAAAAAAGGAATGGGTGCTTCGGGGCGATACCGTCAATTACCTTAATTGGGAAGACCTTCGACGTGCCATAGACTATGATATTCAACAAGAGCGAGAATTCAGCTATAAAGGATTATCTGAGGAAGAAAAGGTTCGTCATATCTGTCGTTTTGTCTCCAGCTTGTGGCAGATTCACCCTTTCCGTGAAGGGAACACTCGCACTACGGCAGTTTTCACTATTCAGTATCTGCGTTCCATGAAATATAGTGTCGCCAATGATATGTTCAAGAACTGTTCATGGTATTTCCGTAACGCCTTGGTTCGAGCCAATTACAAGAATGTGCGGCTTGGCATCGACTACGACATCAGTTTCCTCGAACGCTTTTTCCGCAACTTATTGATGGACGAGCAGAACGAACTTAAGAATAGATATATGCTTATCAATGTTCCTGAAGGCTGGGAGAAAACCGACGATAAACCGACGACAACCAACGACAATCATGCCTTGACCGACGATAAACCGACGATAATCCAGGCATATCTCAAGGAAAAAGGTAGCTGCCGGACGGCGGAGTTGTCAGCATTGCTCGGGCTGAAACCGACACAGACAAAGGCCTACCTTTATCAGTTGCTGCAAGAAGGAAAGATTGTAGCACACGGTGCTAACAAAAATAGAACCTATTCTTTAGCATAAGAACACCTATGAGTCGAAACAATACAACAAACTATGAACCAATACTCCCCCTAAAGGGGGATGGGGGGTCCGTTGCCGTGCTCATCTCTGGCGGAGTAGATAGCGCAGTCGTGGTGCATCAACTTTGCGAGGCTGGATTGAAGCCCGACCTACACTATATAAGAATAGGTATGGACGGGGAGGACTCGTCGTGTACGGCTGAAGAAGACATCGAACTCTCCGAAGCTACGGCTCGCAAGTACGGGCTGAAGCTCGAGGTGACTGACTTGCAGAAGGAATACTGGGAGCAGGTCGTGGGTTATACCGTCGAGCGCATCAAGCTGGGACTGACACCCAATCCCGACGTGATGTGCAATCGTCTCATCAAGTTCGGCGCTTTCGAGCAGAAGGTGGGCTGTCACTATGATTACATCGCGACGGGACACTATGCCACGAATGTCGTGCGAGACGGCAAGATGTGGCTCGGCACAGCCAAGGACCCGGTGAAGGACCAGACGGACTTCCTCGCGCAGCTAAGTTACGAACAGCTCAGTCATACACTCTTCCCCATCGGTCACTTGATGAAGGAAGAAGTGCGACAGATTGCTATCGATGCCAAGCTTCCGAGTGCCAAGCGCAAGGACAGCCAGGGCATCTGCTTCCTCGGCAAGATAAACTACAACGACTTCATCCGCCGCTTCATGGGCGAGCAGGAAGGCAAGATTATCGACATCGAGACGAACAAGGTCATAGGCACGCATCGTGGCTACTGGTTCCACACCATCGGTCAGAGGAAGGGCTTGGGCTTGAGCGGCGGCCCGTGGTTCGTCGTGAAGAAGAACGTCAAGAAGAACATCATCTTCGTGGCAAACGGATGGGACACACAGTTGCAGTACGGTCATGACTTCCGCCTGGCCGACTTCCACTTCATCACGGAAAACCCATTCCAGACCCTCTCTAACTCCCCCTTAAAGGGGGAGAACTCATGGAAGGAAGCCTCCCCTTTAAGGGAAGGTTTGGAAGGGTCTCTGCCCATCCAGTTCAAGGTCCGTCATGTGGACCACTTCATGCCAGGCACCATCAGTCTCGACGACGAGGGATACCACATCCATAGTGATGCTCCCATACAAGGCATCGCACCTGGGCAGTTCGGTTGCATCTACGATGCCGACGCGACTGTTTGTTACGGAAGTGGGGAGATAGGAATTTACAAGAATTCATAATTCATAATTCACAATTCATAATAATATAATGAGCAACGAACCAATCATGGCACTTCCCCAAAGGGGGAGCGGGGAGGGGGCTAATTTCGATGAGATAATTCCCCGCGAGGGAACAGACTCAATAAAGATAGACCGCGTGAAAGATGAGTGCGGCAGCGATGACCTCATCCCGATGTGGGTGGCAGATATGGACTTCCGCACGCCACCTTTCGTATTCGATGCCATACGGAAGCGCCTTGAGCAGGGCATCCTGGGCTACACATGCCAGAACCCGCCTTACTACGAAAGCATTTGCCGATGGAACAAGGAGCAGCATGGCATGGACGTCACGCGCGAGATGATTTGCTATGTCCCCGGCGTCGTGTCAGGCATCTTCCTTGCCGTGCAGGCCTTCACGGAGAAGGGCGACCGCATCCTCATCCAGGAGCCTGTCTATCATCCCTTCTGCTTTGTACCCGAGTCATGCAAGCGAGAAGTCGTGCAAAGTTCGCTTCGTCGTACAGAGACCTCCTTTGCAATGGACTTCGAGACGCTTCGACGCGACATCAAAGGCTGCAAGATGATGATCCTCTGCAACCCTCACAACCCTGCCGGCATCTGCTGGAAGAAGGAAGACCTGCAGCAGGTGGCAAGGATTTGTGCAGAGGAAGGCGTCGTCGTGGTGAGCGACGAGATACATTGCGACATGGTCTTCCGTGGACACAAGCACATTCCCTTTGCCAGCGTAAGCGAGGAAGCACGCCGCATCAGCATCACCCTTTCCCACCAAGACCTTCAACATGCCGGGCATCGTGGCAAGTCAGGCCATCGTCTATGACGAGAAGCTTCGCCAGCAGTACTTCAGCTACATCTGGGGCACAGACCAGGACCTCGGCAACGTCTTTGCATGCGACTGCGTAATGGCCTGCTACAGCAACGAGGGCAGAGAGTGGAAGCAGCAGATGCTCGACTATGTGCAGGGCAACATTGACCTCGTCGTCGAACGCTTCGCCAGAGAATGCCCACAGATACGTCCCATCGTGCCTGAAGCCAGCTTCCTCGTCTTCCTGGACTGCACAGCCCTCGGCTTCAAGACGCAAAGCGAGCTGGAACACTTCTTTGCCTTCGATGCCAAGGTCGGCATGAACTCTGGCGCCATGTTTGGCAAGGGAGGCATAGGCTTCATGCGCATGAACGTAGGCAGCCCACGTTCTGTGGTGAACGAAGCCATAGACAGAATTACCAAAGCAGTCAAAGACAGATAGACAAGACAAAACATGATACCAGAAAAACAACTTAAGAGATTACTTGCAGCTTCCTTGCTTTGCCTCACTTATCCCGCTTTGGGCTTACATGCAGACAAAGCCGATGAAGAGGGGATGAAGCTGACGGGAACTGTGATAGGAACAGAACTGAGCTACGACTACGAAAGCGGTTCTGCCTCGCAGGAAGTGAACACCGTGGCCAATGCATTCGACGGAGACTTCTCTACCTTTGTGGCCACCTATGAGCGGTCGCATACCTGGGTGGGCCTTGACCTCGGTTCGCCACACGTCATTACGCGTGTAGGATGGAGTCCGCGCAACGAGGGTGTAGGTCCCGACCGTGTCGTGCTGGGACTCTTCGAAGGCTCCAACCGTGAGGACTTCATGGATGCCATCCCCTTGTACATGATTACGGAGAAGGGCGTCATCAACGCCATGTCGTACGCCGACGTGAACGTCTCGCGTGGCTTCCGCTATGTCCGTTGGTGTGCTCCTGCCGACAGCCGCTGCAACATCGCGGAGCTGGCATTCTATGGCTACAAGGGTGAAGGCGACGACTCCCATTTCTACCAGTTGACCAACCTGCCGACGCTTTCCTATCACACCTACGAGGGGATAGAACCCTACGACAAGGTGCACGAGCTGGAATCTGAGATGTGCCTTATCTACGACGAGGGGACGCACATCCAGGAGTACCCCATCCTGGCCCGCGAGCGCGGCAACGGATCACGGTATGAACTCTTCAAGAAGCGTCCTTACCGCATCAAGTTCAACGATGGACAGAGCCACCACATGCTTAAGGGTTCTCCGCTTGAGAGCCCGGCCAAAAGCAAGAAGTGGACCCTCCTACCCAACTGGCGCGAGAAGAGCCTGATGCGCAACAACATTGCCTTCGAGATGAGTCGTCGGCTGGGACTAAGCTACACGCCGTGGATTCAGAATGTCGATGTCATCGTGAACGGAGAGTACAAGGGCAACTACCAGCTCAGCGACCAGGTGACCGTGGATCCCCATCGCGTGGACGTCACCGAGATGTCGCCCGACGACAATGAAGAGCCATCCATCAGCGGCGGCTATCTGCTGGAGATCACCAGTCCGGGAGGTGAGCTTTACCACTTCAGCAGCGACTACGGCGGCCTCCCCGTCGATGTGAAGTACCCCGATGACAACGACATCTCTTCCCAACAGTTCGCCTACATCCTGGATGCCTTCAACGAGATGGAGTCCCTGCTTTGGTCGTCCGATTACCAAGACCCCGTGATTGGGTATCGCAGCAGGCTCGACGTGGAGAGCTTCCTGCGCTACTTCCTCGTGGGCGAGTTCGCTGGCAACAGCGATGCGATGTGGAGCCTCTATCTCTACAAGGAGCGCGAAGACGACCTCTTCCACTTCGGACCGGTGTGGGACTTCGACCTTAGCATGGACAACGACCAGCGTACTTACCCGGCAAACGGGAAACCCGACTGGCTCTACAACTACGGTTCTGCCGTCACGGGCATACGGAACTTCGTGAGCCGCATCCTATCCGACCCCGCTGCGAATGAGACGCTCTGCTCCATCTGGGCTGAAGCAAGAGAGAACGAAGCCATCACGTACGACACCCTCGTTGCCTTCGTGGACAGCCTGGGCGCTGTGCTGGACGAGTCACAGAAGCTGAACTTCACGCGCTGGGACAACCTGGGAGAGCTCCTCACGCTCCAGCAGTTTGCTCCCGGCACCTATCAGGGGGAGTTGGACATCATCAAGAACTACCTGAAGGAACGCATACGCTGGATAGACAAGAAGCTGGGATACAACCAGCCTCCCGTCAACCCGGATGAGCTGGACTTCGCGATTGCCACGCCTCAGGACCTGCTCGACTTTGCTGAGCGAGTGAACGACGGGCAGGCCAACATCAACGGCCTCGTAACAGCCGATCTGGACTTCCATGGCCTCAAGGTATCGCCTATAGGCACCACGCTCCATCCGTACGTCGGCTGCTTCGACGGCGGAGGACACACCTTCACAGGCTTGAACATAGCGACGGACAGCAACTATGCCGGACTCTTCGGTGTCGTCGGAGGCGGGGCAACGATTAAGAACTTTGTGCTCGACGAGACGTGCTCCATCTCAGGCTCAGCCTTCGTCGGCATCATCGGCGGTTCCAACGGCGGGGGAACCATCACCATGGAGTGCCTCGGCAATGAAGGCTCCGTGACTGCCCTGAAGCAGAACGCTGGTGGCATTTTCGGCTGCAACATGTCTGCCGCTGCCTCCCCTATCTTCATCAACTGCTACGCAACGGGCCCCGTAAAGGGAGGCCGAGAGAGTGGCCAGATCACAGGCTATGCTGCTCATGGTCAAGCCCATAATTGCTACGGCAGCGGCACCATCGAAGGTTATTACTATAAGGATATGAGCGATGCCATGCTGCGTGGCAATCCGAAGTCTGTCAACTGCTTCTCTACGACACCCGACAAGAACGCGACGATGGTCACACAGGAGCAGGTGGCCAGCGGCGAGTTGTGCTATCTGCTCAATCAGGACCTGGAGACGCCCGTCTGGTATCAGACTCTGGGCAAGGACGAACATCCCGTGCTGGACTCCACGCATGGCATCGTTAAGCTTGCCGACGACGGGACGTACGTCAACGAAGACAAAGACGACGGCATCGCCATGAGGTACGCTGGAGCACGTAGCGCAAGGGGCGGCATTTACAACATTGCCGGCCAACGAATCGTCAGCCGCCAACTGCCGAGAGGCATCTATATCATGGGTGGAAAGAAGGTCGTCGTTGGTCAGAATCCTTGACAAAAAGTTATGCCATAAAGTGCGTCGTTGGCAATTTACTCACGTTGAGTTGACCGACGCTCCACGTCGGAACTTGGGGTCAGCGGATGAGGCAAGAAGCAGGAAGGGCATATATACAAAAAAAAGTCGGGGTGACCCGACTCGAACGGGCGACCACCTGGTCCCAAACCAGGTGCGCTACCAACTGCGCTACACCCCGAACTTTATCGCTATGTCGTGCGAAAAGCGGTGCAAAGGTACAACATTTAATTCAAAATTCAAAATTCAAAATTCAAAATTATTCGATTTTCCTCTGTTTTTTGATTAATTCTTCATTCTTCACTCTTTACTCATTATTTATTTGTATCTTTGTGCACGCAATTAAAGAAAAAGAAACCAAATAATCTAAAGACAATGAAGAAGTACAATTTCAATGCCGGTCCTTCTATCCTTCCCAAGGAAGTGATGGAGGCAACTGCTGCTGCTTGCCTCGAGTTCGAGGGCAGCGGTCTCTCTCTGATGGAGACAAGTCATCGTGCCAAGAACTTCCAGCCCGTCGTTGACGAGGCAGTAGCTCTGTTCAAGGAGCTGCTCAACATCCCCGAAGGCTATGCAGTCATCTTCCTCGGTGGCGGTGCAAGCCTCGAGTTCTGCATGGTGCCCTACAACTTCCTCGAGAAGAAAGCTGCTTATCTCAACACCGGCGTCTGGGCAACAAAGGCCGAGAAGGAGGCCAAGCTCTTCGGCGAAGTGGTCGAGGTCGCTTCCAGCAAAGACAAGAACTTCACCTACATCCCCAAGAACTTCACCATTCCGACGGATGCCGACTACTTCCACATCACCACGAACAACACTATCTACGGCACAGAGATCCTCAAGGACTATGACAGTCCCGTGCCCATGATTGCCGACATGAGCTCCGACATCTTCTCCCGTCCCATCGACGTGAGCAAGTACGGCATGATTTATGGCGGCGCTCAGAAGAACCTTTCGATGGCTGGCGTGACGTTCTGCATCATCAAGGAAGACCTGCTGGGCAAGGTGAGCCGTCCTATCCCAACGATGCTCGACTACCGCACACACGTCAACAAGGGCTCGATGTTCAACACGCCTCCCACAGTGCCCATCTACTGCGCTCTGCAGAACCTGAAGTGGATCAAGAAGCAGGGTGGCGTTGAGGCAATGGAGAAGCTGGCCATCAAGCGCGCCGAGATTGTCTATGGCGAAATTGACCGTAACAAGCTCTTCGTCGGCACAGCCGAGGAGGACAGCCGTTCACGCATGAACATCACCTTCGTCTTGAAGCCCGAGTATCAAGAGGTCGGCGTGAAGGGACATCGCGACGTCGGCGGCTTCCGCGCAAGCTGCTACAACGCCATGACCATCGAAGGCTGCGAGGCTCTCGTGGCTTGCATGAAAGAATTCGAAGCAAAGCACTAAACAACGATAAAAAAGTTTAATAACTTATTCTTTTAGAACAACGAATTAAGACTAATTACACGAATTGTACGAATTCTTTATGAATTATATCCACATAGACATTAATTCGTAAAACGTAGCGCAATTCGTTTCATTCGTGCAATTCGTTTTAATTCGTTGTTTAAGAACTCCCGAAATTAAATTAATAAGAGATTCATCTATTATGGGAACAAAGATAATCTCATGTGGCTCAATCATTGAAGCTCAGGCTTTGAACAATAGACTGGCAGAAGTTGGTATTGTGAGTGTTATCAACGATGGTCCGGGCGACTGGGTGACATCGTGTGCCTAACATGATAGTAAACGTGATGGTTCGCGAGGAAGACTATGACCAGGCTAAAGCCATATACAAGGAGTTGTCCCAAACAGATTAGTCTTAAAAAAATAAGATAATGAAAGTTTTAGTTGCAACAGAGAAGCCATTCAGCAAGGTTGCTGTAGATGGCATTAAAGAAGTGTTTGATGCTGCAGGCTACGAGGTAGTCATGCTCGAGAAATACACAGAGAAGAGCCAGTTGCTTGATGCTGTGAAGGATGTAGATGCCATGATTATCCGCTCGGATAAGGTGGATGCTGAGGTGCTCGACGCTGCCAAGCAGCTGAAGATTGTGGTGCGTGCCGGTGCAGGTTACGACAACATCGACCTTGCAGCAGCTACGGCTCACAATGTGGTCGCTATGAACACGCCTGGTCAGAACGCCAACAGCGTAGCTGAGCTTGTCTTCGGTCTGCTCGTCTTTGGCGTCCGCAACTTCTTCAACGGCACCAGCGGCACAGAGTTGAAAGGCAAGAAGCTTGGCATTCTCGCCTTCGGTAATGTTGGTCGCAACGTGGCTCGCGTAGCTAAAGGCTTCGACATGGAAGTCGCTGCTTACGATGCTTACTGTCCAGCAGAAGCCATTGAGGCGGCTGGCGTGAAGGCTGCAAAGAGTCAGGAAGAACTCTTCGAGACGTGCGACATCGTGTCGCTCCACATTCCCGCTACGCCCGAGACGAAGCAGAGCATCAACTACGACCTCGTAGGCAAGATGAAGAAGGGCGGCATCCTCGTGAACACAGCCCGCAAGGAAGTCATTGACGAAGCAGGTCTCATCAAGCTCATGGAAGAGCGCACCGACCTGAAGTACCTGACGGACATCAAGCCCGATGCAGATGCCGAGTTCGCTAAGTTTGAAGGCCGTTACTTCGCTACGCCTAAGAAGATGGGTGCACAGACGGCTGAAGCCAACGTCAATGCCGGCATCGCTGCCGCCAACCAGATTGTCGGCTTCCTCCGCGACGGGATAACTAAGTTCCAAGTAAACAAATAAATTTAATGATTTCAAGATTTTATATTTAAGGATTGGATACCAATGACTGAAGCTGAGCTGAAGGATAGACTGAGGAGTTTTGCTATAAGAATCATCAAAATGGTTGACTCTATGCCCCATTCTATTTCTTCAACTGCCATTGCCAAACAGGTTGTGCGCTCTGGCACTTCACCGGTTGCCAATTATCGGGCTGCGTGTCTTGGAAAGTCCAAAAGAGATTTCCTTAATAAATTAAAAATGGTTGAGGAGGAACTGGATGAAACAGGGATGTGGCTCGACATCATCATGGAAGCAGAAATGTTACCACGCAAACGTGTAAGCGCATTATATGACGAAAGCCAAGAACTCCTTAAAATAATTATCAGTTCAATACTCACCGTTCAAGCGTCATTAAATACAGGAAGCTAAGATGCCAAAGCTATCCAATCCTTAAATAGGCAGCCTTCAAGTGAGAATATCAATGGCAAAGCTATTCAATCCTTAAATAGGCAGCCTTCAAGTAAGAATATCAACGGCAAAGCTATTCAATCCTTAAATATAAAATCTTTAAATCCTAAAATAATAAAGATGGCAATAGTAAAACCATTTAAAGGAATCAGGCCTCCTCGTGACCTCGTCGAGCAGGTAGAGAGCCGCCCATACGATGTCCTTGACTCTGAAGAGGCTCGTGCTGAGGCTGGTGACAATGAGAAGAGTCTCTATCACATTATTAAGCCCGAGATAAACTTCCCCGTCGGCACCAGCGAGTATGACCCGCGTGTCTATGAGGAGGCTGCTCGTCAGTTCCAAAAGTTCCAAGACAAAGGCTGGTTGGTGCAGGACAAGGATGAACACTACTACATCTATGCTCAGACGATGAACAATAAGACGCAGTACGGCCTTGTCATCGGCGCATACGTTGATGATTACATGAACGGTGTCATCAAGAAGCACGAGCTGACGCGTCGCGACAAGGAAGAGGACCGCATGAAGCATGTTCGCGTGAACAATGCCAACATGGAGCCTGTCTTTTTTGCCTATCCCGACAATGCTGTGCTCGACAAGCTCATCATGCGCTATGCTGCCACTGAGCCTGAATACGACTTCATCGCCCCCATCGATGGTTTCGGCCACAAGTTCTGGGTAATCAGCGATGCTGCCGACATCGCCACCATCACCGAGGAGTTCCGCAAGATGCCGTCGCTCTACATTGCCGACGGTCATCATCGCTCTGCCGCTGCTGCCCTTGTGGGTGCAGAGAAGGCCAAGCAGAACCCCAATCATCGTGGCGACGAGGAGTACAACTACTTCATGGCGGTTGCTTTCCAGGCTTCGCAGCTCACCATCCTCGACTACAACCGCGTCCTCAAGGACCTTAACGGCCTCACCTCCGAACAGTTCCTTGATGCTATTCGCAAGAATTTCACGGTCGAAGACAAGGGCACGGAGATTTACAAGCCCGCCAAGCTGCATGAGTTCTCGCTCTACCTCGACGGACACTGGTTCTCTCTTGTAGCCAAGGACGGCACCTACGACAACAACGACCCCATCGGCAGCCTCGACGTCAGCATCAGCAGCAACCTCATCTTGGACGAGCTCCTTGGCATCAAGGACTTGCGCAGCGACAAGCGCATCGACTTCGTTGGCGGCTTGCGTGGCTTGGGCGAACTGAAGCGTCGCGTCGATAGCGGCGAGATGAAGATGGCTTTGGCCCTCTATCCCGTCAGCATGAAGCAAATCATGAACATCGCCGACAGCGGTAACATCATGCCTCCCAAGGCAACATGGTTCGAGCCAAAGCTGAGGTCAGGGCTGGTGATACATAAACTCTCGTAGTTATTGACCATTGAACATTGACCATTGAACATTAGGCTACGCCCGAAGAGGTTCCTGCCTTCAAAGTTTTTGGTTAGTGTTTAATGGTCAATGGTCAATGGTCAATGGTCAATGATAATTACAAAACCATAGCAGCCAAAAGCGAGGGCACTTACACTGAACTCAGGAGTAAGTTCCTCGCTTTTGCGCATCCTGTCAGCACGGTTGAGGAGGCGAT
>OMSJ01000170.1 GCA_900313705.1 uncultured Prevotellaceae bacterium | reverse complement strand
TTATCAAGGTACAGACACGTAACTATAAGAATTAACAATCATGGCAAAGAATATAAGTGTTACGATAAAGTTCTGGAAGCAGAACGGTCCTAAGGACAAAGGTCACTTCGACACGCATGAGTTGAAGAACATACCCGACGACACCTCGTTCCTCGAGGCGCTCGACATCATGAACGAGGAGCTCATCAACGAGGGCAAGGAGCCTTTCGTGTTCGACCACGACTGCCGCGAAGGTATCTGCGGCATGTGCTCGCTCTACATCAACGGCACACCTCACGGCAAGACAGAACGCGGCGCTACAACGTGCCAGCTCTACATGCGTAAATTCAAGGACGGTGAGACCATCACCGTTGAGCCGTGGCGCTCGGCAGGTTTCCCCGTCATCAAAGACTGCATGGTCGATCGTAATGCCTTCGACAAGATTATGCAGGCAGGCGGCTACACGACTGTCCGCACAGGTCAGGCTCAGGATGCCAACGCCATCTTGATTCCGAAGGAAGATGTCGACGAGGCGATGGATTGCGCCAGCTGCATCGGTTGCGGCGCCTGCGTGGCAGCCTGCAAGAACGGCTCTGCCATGCTCTTCGTCAGCTCGAAGGTGAGCCAGCTCGCCCTGCTGCCTCAGGGTAAAGTGGAAGCCGCCAAGCGTGCAAAGGCAATGGTAGCGAAGATGGACGAACTGGGCTTCGGCAACTGCACCAACACACGTGCCTGCGAAGCTGTCTGCCCGAAGTGCGAGACCATCTCGAACATCGCCCGCCTGAACCGCGAGTTCATCTGCGCTAAGCTCGCGGACTAAAGTGATAAGGTAGTAAGGTTATGAGGTCGCTTCGCTTTCAGGTTCTGAGGTGAAGTTACCTCATAACCTTATAACCTCATAACCTCAAAACCTTATAACCTCAAAAGATGACAGCAGTACAACTCAATGCGATGAACACTCAGCTTTGGCAGAACATTGGTGCCATAGCCGACGATGAGTCTCTGATGAAGAGGCTGTCGCGCTACGTCGCCCGCCTCGTCAAAGCCAAAGACGACCCCACCCTGATGACCAAAGAGGAGTTCTACGCCAAGATAGAGAAGGGGGAAGAAGATTATAAGCAGGGACGTTGTACACGTCTTTTGCCAGGAGAATCTGTGACAGACATGCTAAGAAGGAGTGGCTATGACGTATGACATAGATTTCACTCCCGATGCTAAGGCTGACCTCGCTAAACTCTTAAAGAGCGAACCGAAGCCTTGTCAATTACCTAAAAGAATTAAATTTGGAGATTCAAAGACTTAAAGAAGAAGTCTATGAAATAAAAAAGACCATTCAATAATGATTAAGCATCATTTCCTGTATTCTGTCATGGCTTGACAGGACAACTGATGCTGTATGGCGAGAACCAGTCGTTAGATTTTGTCGAATTTACATTGCAATAGGGAATCCCCGTCAAAGAATAGGGATTCCCTTTTCTTTTGCCTACAGGAAAGGCGTACCTTTGCAGACAGATAAACCTTTTAATGCTTACGACTATGAAAAGGAATGCTTTACACAAATCTCTCCTGCTGGCAGCCATGACGTGCTGCGCAATCGTGTCTCATGCTCAGCGCTACGAGGTGGAGCGCGGCAGGGTCTATTTCGGCAACGAACTAATGATGGTTGCCGACGCACGGAGCTTCGTCGATATGGGTATGGGCTATGCGAAGGACCAACATAATGTCTATGTGAACGGTCGTGTGCTCGAGAATGTCGATCCCTCAGGGTTTCGCCTGAAGGTGAAGAGCGGCAGGCGCGGACAGGCAAGGCATGAGGAGGAACCCGCCGTTCAACGCGGTTACTTCAAGACGAAGATGAATGTCTATTATGGCAACCGCAAACTGGGTGCCATGGCCAGCTCCTTCGAGGAGTTGGGTGGCGGCTATGCCCGTGACGCCTTCGACGTGTACTACTGCGGCGAGAAGGTGAAAGGCGCGATGGCCTCTTCCTTCAAGTACATGGGCGGCGGCTACGGCCAGGACACTTTCGATGCCTACTTCAGAGGCAAGAAGATAGAGTAGGGGAACCCGAAATCTGAGACGAGGTCGAAGGATACGCAGGTTGTTGTTTGCTTTAAGACAGAAAATGGAGCTTAGACTTTGTCGGTGCGTAAAGTTTTCGTAACTTTGCAGCAAAGTAAAGCAAAAAGTAAGGACAGAACTTATGGAACAAGACCTTTTATTCGATATTTGCGGAGTGGTGGCGAGCGTGGGCATGGTGCTGGGTTACTTGCCGCAGGCGGTTGAGACAATCCGCACACGCAATACGGAGGGTATCGCCCTGCCGACGTTCCTGATGATGGCCGTGGGCGGCTTTGCCTTCATGCTGCAGGGGCTGCTGCACAAGCCCGACATCATCTGGTCGCTCTTCCTGACGAACCTCATCACCACGTCGTGCAGCTGCATCGTTTTTGGCATCAAGATTTACAACGATTACTTCAAGAAAAACCGTGAACTATGAACATGCGCCCGAGGTTTTGGGCAAGGACGAACAGGGACGGGACATCCGTCTGAGTGATTACAAAGGCCGTAAGCTTGTGCTCTACTTCTACCCGAAGGACAACACAAGCGGCTGTACGGCTGAGGCTTGTAGCCTGCGCGACAGGTACAGCGAGCTGCAAGGGGCAGGCTATGAGGTCGTAGGCGTGAGCAAGGACTCAGCCGCCTCGCATGTGAAGTTTAAGGAGAAGCACGCGCTGCCGTTTCCCTTGATAGCCGATGTGGATAAGAAACTCTTGGAAGAAATGGGCGCGTGGGGCGAGAAGACGATGTACGGCAAGAAGACGATGGGGACCATCCGCACCACGTTCATTATCAACGAGGAAGGCATCATCGAACAGATCTTCGCCGGCAAACAGGTGAAGACTAAGGAGCACGCGGCTCAGATATTAAGCCCCCTCTCTGCTCCACCTTTGGGAGAGTGAATCTAAGCCACTGAGAACTCCCCCTTATTATTAACTGAAGTTTCGGAAGTTAAAATGGAAGTTAAAATGGAAGTTAACTCGCGGAAGTTAAAATGGAAGTTAAAATGGAAGTTAACTCGCTACGCTCATGGAAGTTATAAAAGGACAATACCATATAGGCAGACAGCATCCAAAGCTATCGTCCAGCCAGCTTGCTGGCTTTACTTCCTGCGCAAAGCGCATAACTCCCTATTTAACTTCATTCTATAACTCCCGAAACATAAATTATTAAATGTACCTAAGCTAAGGGACAACGGTTTTGAGGCACTCCCCTGGAGAGCAGGAAGGGTGCTGTTGGCGTTGAGGAACAGTTCGCGAGAGGTCATTATGGACAACTTCTCGCTCAGGATTACGTGATGTTATTGCTTGAGGCGGACCGTGGACTTGACGGTCGTCTTCTGTCCCATTGTGTCGCTGATGGCTTCGGACGTGATGCTCTTCATCCATCCGTCGGCCTGCATGGTATAGACATCCTTAATGTCCATATTGAACTTCATCATGCCTGAACTGATGACGGCGTCGATGTTTTGCTTTATCATATCGGCCTGTGCTGGCATCAGCTTCTCGACCTGGTCGATAATCATCTGCTTCGTTTCCTGAGGAGTCATGTCGATGGTGGAGGTAGTCTGGATGGTGCCGTCCTGTCCGACGCTGTAGGTGCGCTTCATCTTCAGGCCCTGCTGGTTGAAGTATTCGTCCTTCATGCCGGAACTGATGGTCTTGCCGTTGAGGGCAAACGGGCTGCTGTTCATCTGCATCTGCTGCGTGATGGCCTGTTCGGTGAGCTGCCCCATAATCTGGTCTTCCAGCATATCCTTCGAGAAGCCGGGTTGCCGTCCTTGTCGGTGGCCAGCGAGGTTTTCACGTTCTTCAGCATCTCCATACTCAGGGAAACGATGCGTCCCACCATGTCGTTCTTGTCGGCATCGTTCTGAACGTCGGTCACGGTGACTTCCAGCACATAGCCGTCTGCCGTCACGTCGGTCACCGCGTACTGTGTCTCGACGGTCATCGTGATGGACTTCTGCCCGGCGATGTTGGTAGTGGTCTCTGCTACGTAAACCTTCTTCATGCCTTTCTGCATCTTCGGGGCAATCTTTGTCTGTGCTCCGGCCACCAGTGCTGTGAGCAGCAGTAAGCCTGTCAGTAGAATCTTTTTCATTGTGCGTTAATAATTAAATAGGTGAATGTCTGTTTCAGGCGCCAATCGTTGTTTTGTGGGAGCAAAGGTACGGCAAAATATGGAATGCTGCAAGTATTGTCGTTTAATAATTCGCAGTTGGACTCGATGTTTGCAAATGTTTGCAGGGAGGCTTTGTTTGCAGGTGTTGTTTAACGGAACATTTCATAATCCTGCACGAAAAAGAAAGAATACAATGCAAAAAAAAGTAGTGTTTCTTTGTCGGTATTGAAACTTTTTGTACCTTTGCAGAGGTAAAACGCTATAGATATGAGTACGCAAGCAATGGCAGGACTCCGTGACTATTTGACTGGCACACTGTCCACAAGCGATATGATGTGGCTCGTTGAGGAGCTTACAAGTTATGTGCGTAAAGACGCTGCACTTGAACCGTATACCATAGAAGAACTCCATGCAAGAATAGCAAAGTCAGAACGTGACTTTGCCGAAGGTCGCTATATAGCGAGCGAAGAACTATTCGGCGACCTCGACAAAGAGTTTCACTTTCTTGAAAAGGAGGAAGTGGAGGGTTTGCAACTTGCTGAAGCTGTATGAATGTAAGATGGTTCTCTGGGGCAAAAGTCGCAATGCAGCAAACAGCCCGATACATTCGAGTCCAATACGGCGAAGAGAGCAGCAAAAAGTTTCTTCGCGATGTCTTTCTCACAGAGAAACTTCTGCGCGATAATCCACACCTTGGGCCGATAGAGCCTCTTTTGGCAGACTTCCCAAGCACCTATCGCAGCATCGTAGTGAACAGACTGAACAAAATCGTATATCGTATCGTTGAAGACCATATAGAGATTGCTGACTTTTGGGATGTTCGTCGTGAACCCGAATCGCTTGCAAAGCAAGTAAAATAGCAATAATGTATAATCCTTAAACAAAATTTGCCAATGAAGTAAACAGAACGAAACGCAATTCGACTTGCAGATGAGGTATGCCCTCGCGGAGTCACAGGATAAAAAAAATCATTAACCAGCGTTTCCGTTCGACACTTATAAATAGATAGCAGAGCTTTTGCTCTTGTTCTTTTGGACTCGAAACCGCCAAATCTTCGACACAACAAGAACAACCAGTGAAGGTTCACGCTTTTATGGGCGTGGACCAATCGTGCTTGTTGTTGTGTATGGTTACTTGGCGGTACCAGAGTCCTAATGGAACAAGAGATATTAAGGTTGCAGAAAAGCCAGAATGGTGTGGTGTTACAATAACATCTGAAGGCAATGTCAGTATTTCTGCGGGTAAGAACCCTGACCCACAACCACGTTCAGGCACAGTTGTATTGAAAAATGCAGTATGTTCTGCTTCTATAGTAGTTACACAAGATGTAGCTCCCGTGGAAGAATAAAATCAAAGACTTGCGGCGCGAGGTATAAATTCTGCACTGTTTCTTGCTTTAATAGTGAATCATTGTTGTTCGAATTCCCTCCGGACAACAATATAAAAATAAAGGCGTGCCTCGTTTGCTAACACGGCACGCCTTTATTGGCAACATGATGTTACTTGCACTCGGAAAAGCTCAAATAAATTTGGCTCTTCTCTCGTTTTTTCGTAACTTTGCGGACGTAATCGAGTCCCAGCCAAGCTTGGGCTTTCGTCAACCTATGGCTTCCGAGGGAAAGGAAGCTCCCTGCGCTTATTCCGGAAGCGCCTAGCGGTTATTCCGGAAGCGGCTCGTGCTTATTTCGGAAGCGCCTCGCGCTTATTTCAGAAGCGCACGGAGCTATCAGAACAAGTCCAGTCAAAGAAAATATATAGTCTACCATGAACACAGGAGAAAAGAAAGCACAGACAGAGCAGCCGTCGCACTACGACCACCTGGAAAGGATGTCGGTAGGGGAACTGCTGAGGCACATCAACGACGAGGACAGGTTGGTGGCTGAGGCTGTCCGTAAGGTCATCCCGGCGGTGGAAGCCTTTGTGGAAGCCGTGGAGCCGAGGATGAAGCGGGGCGGCAGGCTCTTCTACGTGGGAGCAGGCACGAGCGGACGACTTGGGGTGCTCGATGCCAGCGAACTGCCGCCGACATTCGGCCTTTCCCCAGATATTGTGATTGGCATCATTGCCGGTGGCGACAAAGCGCTGCGCTCGGCAGTCGAGAAGGCTGAGGACTTCCCCGAAAAGGGTTGGGAGGACCTCCTGACCTTCTCGCCCACTCCAATGGATACTGTTCTCGGCATCGCTGCTTCCGGCACAACGCCTTATGTCGTAGGGGCTGTCAGCGAAGCCAGGAAGCAAGGCCTGCTGACGGGCTGCATCACGAGTAATCCAGGCACACCCCTGGCTGCGGCCTCCGAACATCCCATCGAGACCATCGTCGGCCCCGAGTTCGTCACGGGTTCCAGCCGCATGAAGAGCGGCACAGCACAGAAGATGGTCCTGAACATGATCTCGACCTCGTTGATGATTCGCATGGGGCGCGTCGAAGGCAACCGCATGGTCAAGATGCAGCTCACCAACGCCAAACTCGTGGACCGCGGCACCCGCATGATACAGGAGTCGCTCGGCCTGAGCTACGACGAAGCACAGGAACGCCTCCTCGAAACAGGCAGCGTGGACAAAGCCCTGCACCAAGATTAGAGACAGAACCACAGATTGTGTGGATTAAACAGATTTCATTTATGAAATCATTTCTGCCATTTCCTTTATTCCCCACTCCACCAAGCGTTTTGCCAAGAAAATGCAGTTAAGTTGATTGCAGCGTCGCGACCGTGCAATTGCATCATCGCGTCCGTGCAATTGAATTGTCGCGACGCTGCAACGAACATCACCTGCCGAATGGCACAAAAAAAGCTGCCACATCGCGAGACGTGGCAGCCTTAGGGGACTGAGTTACTGCATCTGCTGCAGCAGTTTGACGAGGTCGTCGAGGTCGCGGGCATCGATGTCGAGGTCGAGCATGTTGCCGTTGCGGTCGAAGAGCTTGTAGGTCGGGAAGCTGCGGATGTCGAGGTGACGCTCGATGGCGCTCTGCTGCTCGGACGGCAGATTGTAGTGTGCCACGTTCTCTCCGCTGACGTTGTACTCCTTGATGACGTTCTCCCACGACTCCTGAGGGCTGCGGTTGGCGAGGTAGAGGAACGCGATGTCGAAGTCTTTCAGCCGGTCATATTCCTCCTGACTATGGGAGAGTGCCTCCTTGCATGGTCCGCACCAAGTGCCCCAAACGTCGAGCAGCACGAACTTTCCCTTGTAGGGTTCCAAGAGTTTCCGCAGCAAAGCCTCGCCTTCGGAGAGATCCTTCACGTCGTCCGACGACTTGAGCACGAGCTTGTCGAACTCGCGGTTGGCCAGCGCGACGTAGTAATCGTTCTTCTTTTCAATCATCTGGATGGCGGTGGGGTTGCCTATCATCACCTTCATGGTGTCGAGCACACGCTCGGGCAGCGGCACGCGCTGGTGTTCGAGCTCTTCATAAACCTGCTGAGCGAACCAGAGGCTCTTCAGGAACGGCTTGGCACCAAGGGAGTCGAGGCTGTGCTCCTGGTACTTCATCTTGTAGAGGAGTGCCTTCTCATGCATGAACTTCTGCGCCTTCGGGCTGTTAAGAATCTTACCAGCAGCCTCTATAAGATCTATATGCTTTGCGTTCTCTTCGTTGGCAATGCGCTGTTTCTCCTCCATCGTAGAAGCCTGATTTATTGCTTCCATCGCTGTTTTCTCCCACTCCTTCAAACGGTTCAGTACCTCAAGTTCCTCGTCGTTCTCGACTATCTCGCTGATGTAATCGGTCAGTTTCAAGCCATACGTGTTGTTGTGTCGCCCGATGGCATCGTCGAGATAATCGCGCAGGAAGCCGCTCGTCTCGCGGTGCAGGGTCAGAGGCGACTCGAGTTTTGTCCAGAAAGTCTTATAGGCATATTGGCATGCAGCTTCAGGAAGCTGGAACCTTTCGGCGTTGAAGCGAGCCTGGCCGAAGCAGAATGCCTGCTGCCAAAGCGTGTTGCCCCGGCGATATTGCCTGTAACGAGTGGAGAGCGAGGGGTGCTCCTCGAATAGACGCTCCTGCTTTGCGAACTGCGTCTGAAGCAGGCTGTCGGTCGAAGCGATGTATCTGTCGAAGTCCTTATCCCCGCGTTCCATCCTTACTGTCTGCCAGTCAACGGGGAACTTGAAGAGCTCGTTCTGCAGTCGGCAGTCGTGCCCATGAAGTAGCGGCGTCCCTCCTTGAAGTCGTAGAGCAGGAAGTAGGTCTTGCCCGGCTCGAGCATCGTCCGCATGAAGCAGCGCGACCAGTCGCAAAAGAACTCCGTGCTGTTCAGGAGCGGGAAGCTGACCTTGAAGCGTCCCTGTTCGTCGAGGTCGGCATAGACTGATTCCTGGTCGTCCGTAAAGAGGTTGCGATAGAAGAACTCGAAGGTCTTCTCGCCCTTGTACTTGTCCGGCATGTCCTTTATCCAACCGACGACCGTCACCGTGTCTGCTTTGTAGTCGGTATCCACGAAGTCCGTGCGCGTGTCCTTTTGCGGGTAGTCGGGCATGAAGCGGCTGGTTATCATGCTGTACGAAGCCTTCTGGTCGCCTATCTGTATAGTGCGCTTGCCCTTCTTGTCCTTGCCAACAATGACGCGAAGCTCGCGGACCCCCTCTAACTCCCCCTTAAAGGGGGAGGACAAAGACTCCCTCCCTTTAAGGGAGGGCAGGGGTGGGTCTGTCTCTAGCAGCATTTCGGCCTCGCCCGTCTTCTGGTTGATGTCGAGTTTCTTGTAACGCCAGAACCGGCAATCATATATGGCTTGGTCCTCGAGGAAGGCAATCTTCCAGTCGCCCTCAGCGTCGCGCCAGTAGGAAGGCAGCAGT
>OMSJ01000051.1 GCA_900313705.1 uncultured Prevotellaceae bacterium | reverse complement strand
TGCGACCACTAAGGTCGTAAGAACCATTATGAATTATGAATTCAGAATTATGAATTGTCTCAATTCCGTCCGGGTCTTCCCAATCGCTCATCTGGACGTTGTCGATGTTGACACGTTTGTTGCCAGTGTTCTCGCTCTCGAACTTGATGCGGATGTTGCCATCCTTGTTTATCTTGTAGCCGTATCGCTGCATGGTGCCGACGGAGAGTGAGGAGACGACTTTCGTCCAGTTTTGCCCGCCGTCTGTGCTGTAGCTGACGGTCATCTTGACGCCTGTATCGTTGCCGTAGCTGCCTGCATGGAACCAGAGGCTGTCGCAGCCGTTCACTTTGTCTGTCACCATCATGATATGCGCTGGTGTGGTGATGATGCCTCCAGACTTGACGTAGCCTTTCATGCGGACGCACTTCTTGTCCTGTGCGTTGTCGTCACCTGCAAGGAGGGCATTGCTCATCTCCCATGTGGCTGCGGTGCAGGTGACTTCGGCGACGGCGTATCCGCCCTTGCTTCCTGCCTCGAAGTCCTCGAAGAAGGATTTCGTCTCATCGACGTTGCAGCTTACGGAGATGACCTTGTCGTTCAGTCCTTCTGTGCTGACGATGACTTCGCCTTCATAGTCGCCCTCTTCTGGTGCTCCGCCGAAGCGTACATAGAAGCTGGTGCTTTGGCCTGTGAGCGTGAGCTGGTGCGACCATGCTTCGCCATCGCTGCTGAGTTCAAACGGAGCGCTGGTGCTGACCTCGATTTCGTATTTAGGAACAGCCATTGCTGTGACCGTCACTTGGACGGGAGCGCTGGGTTTGCCAGGTGTTGCCGTGAAGGCCAGAGCGTCGGTGCTGACGGAGAAGACGGGAGCTACATCCGGCATTTCAACCGCAACTTCGTTGCTGCTTGCTGTCTCTACTCCGTCCTCGATGATGCTTACCTTATAATAATAAGTTGTGCTTGCCTGTACGTTCTTGACCTGATAGGTTGTGTCGGTGGTGGTGTAGGTGCCGAAGGTCTTGACTTTTCCTGCCTGATCCTTGGTATAGACGTTGAGCGTGTAGGTAGCTTCGGGCTGGTAGTTCATCCAGTTGGCGTTGAAGCGTCGGCTGCTGACGGCACAGACGATGTCGGTGGCTGCATAGGCTGGTATGCCATCGACGAAGCTGACCTTTAGCGGTGTCTGCTGGACGTAGCCGCTGCCTTCGAGCGAGAGCAGGGTGGTGTAGGTGCCTTCCTCCGATGGCGTAACGGTGACGATGATGTCTGTGCCTTCGTGTATTTCATCGGCAGAAAGGGTTGCCTTGGCGAGTGAGAAGCAGTCGTTATCGACAGCGAGCAAGGCTCCTGAGCCCATACCTCTGCCCCGTACCTGCACCTTCGCGCTGAAGGGGCGACTGAGTGGCTGAAGTCCGAAGTCAATCTCTTCGCTTGCGGCAGGCACGAATATCTCTGCTCCGTGCTCTTCGGTGCAATAGAACTGTACGTCCGTCTTGTCGCCCCAGATGTATTGGCAGAGCTCAGGGTAATCGACGAAGGGGTTGCGGTTGCCCTGAATGTCGTAGATGGCATTGCATCGCTCCAGTTCTATGTCGTCGAGCGGGTCAGCTTCTGCCCATTCGAGCATGAGGTTGTACACCCAGGGGCGCATGAGCAGGGGGCTGCCTGGGTCAACGGTCAGCAGTCCCTCGGACGTTGTCCAAAGGGAAGTCATGTGGCTGTAGCAGGTCGCCATATAGAAATATGTACGCGCGAAGTCCCCCTTCCATTGGTCGGCAGGTTCCCAGACCGTGATGAGGCTGTCGGCACGGTAACTGCTGCTTTTGCCCACCTTCGTTACGCCGTTGTCGAAGCTCACTGTGCCATCCACGATGCCTATCGGGTTGTTGCTCTTGCGCCCGTTGGCTGTAGCGTCGGCAGGGTAGAGGTTGAAGAGGTCGCAGAAGGCATTGTTCTTCAGGTGTCCCCACCAACTGTTGGCCCAGATGTGTTCGATGTTCATGTTGCTCACGGCACTCATGTCCGGATTGAGGTGGCGGACGATGTTGCTGTAGCGGTCGCGCACCTGCATGTCGTCCATCTGGTCAGTCAGCCAGAAGCCGCTCCAAGTCTTGCCCACACCTCCGCCGTAGTCCAGGACTTTGTCGGGTTGGATGATGTCGTGCAGCATCGCCTTGAGCTGCGTGCCGCGCAGTCCTTCAGCTTTGCGGTAGTAGTACTCTTGGGCCAAAGCCATTGACCATCTACCACCCACTAATGAACATTGGGCTATGACTATAAACAGGAAAAGAACCTTTGACCTCATAACTATGGACTATGAACTATGGACTATCTCTGCAGTATTTTCTTTCCGTTTCTTATGACGATGCCCTTCGTGTTCCAGGGAACCAGTCGCCCAGTCAGGTCGTAGGTCTGACAGTTTCCTTGCTCTGTGTTCGTCTCGGCCATGAAAGGCAGGCCGTCGGGAACCGTGTAGGCAGTCACCTTGACGTTTTTCACCTCCCAGCAGTAGGCAGCCGAGCTGTTGCTCCGGAAGCGGAAGGCCAACGTGATGTTATCGCCGCTGTAACCGTTGAGGCTAATCTCGCCGGACGAGACGAAGCTGGTATAGCTGCTGGTCCCGGACGGCAATGGTGGGAAGTTGGCATCGAGCATCTTCCACGTGGCATCTTCAGGCACACCGTCGTAGTCTTTGCTGACAAGCACCTGGAAGTAGGTGTCCTTCACGGGTTCTGTCTTGTTGAAGCCTGTCGCGTGCTCGAAGGTGAGTGTGGCTGTCTCGGCATGTGTCAGGTCGATGTTGACCATGAGATACTCGTCAGCCTCTTTTCTTGGGAGCGAATTTGCTGTTGCCTTTGCTCCGTACTTGGCATCGCTGGTCCAGACCTCACCTTCGCATCCCTCGTATGTTCGTGCGAAGAATGGAGCTAACCCGGACATCATCGTGCAGTTGACCAGCGTAGCAAACTCCGGTATCTGTTCTCCGCCACCGCCGCCGCTTCCGGATGAAGTGCCATCGACGCTGAAGGCATAGTCCACGCTGTCGCCCCAGATGTACTCAGCGAGGTTGGGGAAGTCCACGAAGGGGTTGCGGTTGCCTTGTTCCTTAAAAACACGCTCGTTGCGCGTGATTTCCCATTCGCAGACAGGGTCGTTCTTAGACCATTGCAGCAGCATCGGCAGGATGTCGGCCTTCAGAGTCGGGTAGTCTTCACGTCGGAACGAGACGTTCACATCGCCACGGTCTTGCCAATTGACGTCGGGATAGCAAGTTGCTACGTAGAAGAAGATTCTGGCAAAGTCTCCTTTATACTCGTCGCAAGGTTCAAACACCATATCGCCGTTTGCATCTTTTCCAGTCTTCATGCGTGAATTGGAGGTGCCCTTCGATGGATACGATACGGCACCCGTCACCTTTCCCAACGGATAGTTACCCTTTGCGCTGTTGGCATTCGACTCCGATGGAATCACCTGAAAGAGGTCGCTACCGACTGCAATGCCTGTTCCGCCGCCCCACCAGCTTTGGGGAGCCACATGCTCTTTGTTCATACCGCTCACGGCTGAACCGGTTCCGGTGAAGTAATGTATCTCATCGCTATAATAGTCCATTACCTGATGCTGCCCTTGGGCATTCGTTTTACTCAGGTAGTCCACTTCCTCGTATGAAATCCAAAGGTTCCCGTAGCTTATCTTCTTATGGGGTGCTATCACATCGTGCATGGCAGCCTTGAGGGCCTCTTTCTTCTTGCCGTCGGCTTTCGCGTAGTAGCCATCAGGATTAGCTGCCGTAGCCCAATAGGGCAGGGGCGTAGAAAGGAACAGAAGCAGGCAGATAAGTTTCTGGTTTGTATGTCGCATAATGCAGGTTTAGTTGTTAATTCTTTTGCAAAGGTACGAATAAGCAAGCGAAATACAAAAGGAAAACGCAAGTTTTTCTTTTTATTTCCGAGCGACAAGGTAGCTCGAGCTTTAGTCAAGGTACTAACGAGCGAGCGGACTGTACATGCTGGAGGATACCTTGACATCCCTCCAGCACGTCGCGCCATGTCGCTTCGAAGTCACCGGTGTACCAAGGGTCGGCCACGTCGCCAGGGCGGTTGGTGAAGTCCATCAGCATTACAATCTTTCCCTCTGGGTCGCCCCCGCAGATGCTGTGCATGTTGCGGATGTTCCATGCGTCCATGCCTATCAGCAGGTCGTAGCGGTCGTAGTCATGACGTGTCATCTGCCGTGCCGTCTTGCCCTGACAGCCGATGCCGTGTTCCGCCAGCTTACGTCGGGCAGGCGGATAGACGCTGTTGCCGATCTCCTCTGTTGATGTCGCTGCCGATTCTATCACGAAACAGTCCTCCTGCCCTGCTTTCCTTACCAAGTCCTTCATCACGAACTCCGCCATCGGGCTGCGGCAGATGTTTCCGTGACACACGAAGAGTATGCGATGCCTCATTTCCTGAACTTTTTCTATTCGTTATGTTAAAAACTTGGGCAAAGGTAGCAATAATCATTGAAATAATCACTAACTTTGTACGCACAAATGCTGATTATTATGAAAAAAGTGATTAGTACAACCAAGGCACCGGCTGCCATCGGGCCTTACAGTCAAGCCATCCAAGTAGGGAACCTCGTCTATACCTCTGGTCAGATTCCTATCGACCCAGCTACGGGATGCTTTGCAGAAGGCGGCATCAAGGAACAGACTCGCCAGTCCCTGCTCAACGTGAAAGCTATCCTCGCGGAAGCAGGACTGACGATGAATGATGTGGTGAAGACCACAGTCTTTATGGCTGATATGAGCGATTTTGCAGACATGAACGCTGTCTATGCCGAGTTCTTCTCCGAACCGTTCCCGGCACGTTCGGCTGTTGCCGTAAAGACCTTGCCGAAGGGAGCTCTGGTGGAAATAGAAGTGGTGGCAAGCTTGTGAGGAATCTATAGCAGAGTCCTGTAGAAATCCACCACTTCGCGCATCGAGGCGATGTACCTTCTCAGTTCGTTGGCGTTGAGAGGAGTCCGTTTACCATCCGTCCAACCGAGTTCCTGAAACTCCCAGCAGAAAGTATCATAGTCCGTCAGTCCCTGCTGGTAGTGCAGGAGCGCATCGGCATAGACGGAATAGTAAAGGTTGCAGAACGGCTTGAAGAAGATGAAGTGGTCATCGTCTGCATAGACCTTCTTGCAGAATTCCTCCACAATGGCAGGGACAAATAGTTCGTCGCTATATTCCTCCGTCAACTGCTTGTACTCCTGGTAGGTGTCAATGCATTCGTCTATGTACTCATCGTGAGTATGCAAAAAGCATGATGGAGAGAAATGAAAAATGCTTAACTGGTTCATCGTGTCTGCCATCTGTTCTGCCTGCTGAAAGGTTGTCTGCTCCTCATTCATGGCCAGCTCTCTGTGAAGCATAGTGAGATGATACTTTCCATAAGTATGTGTTAACTTGCAGGCCAGCGTCACGTCTGTAGCACGGCGCAGGTAACGCTCCGACAAACCCTGTTGCGGAATCAAGTGACGGAGTGTTTCCAACGAGAAGTAGTTCTTAAGTATAGCCCTTTTCATCATTCTTAAACCCAACTTCAGTGCAAAAGTACTAAAAAGATGGCTGAAAGAGTTAAGAATTGCCCGAAAACTTTGTTGCAGAAGCAAAATTGACAGCACTCCGCCCTCTTTTCGCTCTTGCTGTAATCCTAATGAGCCTAATTTGCCTACACAAATCCTGCTGCAAAGCGCGAAAAAGCACTATGCGGCAGGGGGCTCATCTTGTATGGTCTGTACCTATTAATCTAACTACGTGTACCTATTAATCTAAGTACGTGTACCTATTAATCTAAGTACGTGTACTTATTGGTCTAAGTACGTGTACTTATTAGTCTAACTACGTGTACTTATCCCAAGACCTATCACGTTGGCAACGACATCATCCCGCTTGTGGGAACAAGCCAGATGCCAGCCGTCAGTCATCCAGACAAGAAACTCCATGTCTGGAAATGAGAATAATGGGCCAATCTCCATCACGTCTTCCCCATAGGCCGAGTCGACCGAGACACACGTTTAACAGGATAACGTGTATCACGTTTAACAAAACAAATTAATAGTTAAGGCTACCGTGTTTGTGCTGAATGTTCACTTTCCGACGCAGAATGTAAAATCTGCAAATATAAGTAGCGATAATCAGCGCACATACCTCCAATTAAGGGGGACAGATACTATGCCGAGGGACGGAGGAGGGACGGAAAATATACAAACATCTGCAAAGACGTTTTTCCAGTTCTTTGTATATTCACATTCGTTAACACGGATTCTTGCACATTTTTGTATTAGCTGAGAAGCGAGTGAAGAACGACATCCAATTTTTGTCTCTTTATGTACATTTATCTTTGCAGTTCTTTGTATATCTTTATAATCAGGCAAAAAAACGGTGTGTTTTGCAACTCAAAATAGGCTTGTTAAAAAGTGTTGACCCTGTTTTTTATCCCTTTGAGCCATTTTTCGAAATCTGTCCCTCCGGGGACACTTTTGTCCCTCAGTGTCCCTCCTGGCTTTTATCCTGTCCCTTCAGCGTAGCAAATTTTTCACCCCTACACTTTTTATGTTTCCAACTTAGGAATATAAAATTCATCGGCAAAGGTAAACAAAAGGGGGGCAAAGGTTCCTGGAACCTTTGCGCCCTGGGGACGAGGGAGGGATGAGGGAGTTTTGCAAAAGAAACCGCCCGGAAGCGGCGGGATGGCTTTCGGGCGGTTTGTCAGGCAGCTTTTATCTGCTGCGGAATATGGGATGCCGCTTAGTAGCGCTTCGCTACGATTGCTGCGTACCAGTCTCTATCATCATAAGTTGACCAATACTCAGTTCCATGGAATGAAAAACCATCAACATATCCCACTCCAACACGCCAATTAATATTAGCGTACCGCATTACTGGACCGAGATCTATTTCATAAAAGGCCGCACATTAATCAAGCGGGCTTTGCCTCGTGGATCTCCGTCACGGGACAGTCGAGCACATCCTTGGTGAGAAGCAGGAAGTCGGCATACTTGCCCGTCTTGATGCTGCCTCGTTCATCCTCAAGGAACATCTGCCTAGCGACATTGATGGTGAGGGCCTGGAGCGCCTGCTCGCGGGTGAGACACTCCTCAGTCCACCAGGGCTTAGCCTTCTCTGGCTGATACAAACCCGTGACAACAATCTCCATGATGCTGAAGGGATCGTCGGGACTGCCGCTCAATGCGGGGAAGTCGGAGTGTGAGGAGAAGTTGATGCCGTGGTCGAAGAACGACTTCATGGGGTAGCCCTTGTCCTTCATGCCTTCGGGAAGGATGCGCGCCAGTTCATCCTGCAGCTCATTGTCGGCATGATGCCAGAGCATGCCAGAGGTGACATAGATGTTGTGGTCTGCCATGCGCTTGTAATCCTCTGGCTTGACGCCATAGACGTGTACCAGCGTGTTGCGCATCTCATCCTTTCCGCCGTTGATATAGGCGTTGACAATGCGGTTGACTCCCTCGTTGCCCATCACGTGTACGTGCATGGTAATGCCCTTTGCGTTGGCCTTGCGCGTGATGTCGGTCAGTTCCTCTTCCGTCCAGTTGGGGATGCCCTGATGCCCGTCGACATAGAGCGGATCGATGAATCCTGTGCCACTTTCCACCGTGCCATCCACGAAGAGCTTGAACCAGTTGGTCCTGATGTGCTCGGAAGTGTATTTCCGGGTGTCGCTGACTATTGTCAGGATGGAGTCCACATCCGTCCAGCTGTCCAGTTCCCATGCCGTGCCCAACACGAAGTGCATGTCGCCTGCCTGGTCCATCTGCTGGGCTGCCTTGAAGAAGTTGTCGTTGAAGAAGTAGGAGGTGTAGCCGTCCTGATACATCGTGTAGCCCTCTGACAGCAGCAGCTTCTGGATGTCAACGAGATTGCTCTTGGCTACCTCGGGAGAGAAGAGGTATTCATTATCTAAATAGGAACGCACGTACGTGCCTGCCTGCTCTGCCAGATAACCGGTAGGAATGCCCTGGGCATCCAACACAATCTCGCCGCCACGTATTTCCGTCTTGCCAGCGGTGCCATCTTCCTTGATGAGTCCGGCTTTCTTCAGCAGGATGGTGTTTGCCAGACCTTTGTGGCCTTCCTCGTCGGCAATGTAGATGGGGATGTCACTGCAGATGGCATCCAGCTGCTGACGGTAGTTCAGATTCCTGGGGAAGGTGATCATGTTCCAGCCAGAGCCGAAGACAACTGGCGCACCAGCCTCCTTAGCCTTCTTCACCGCAGCGGGAACGCTGACAGACATGAATGTCTTCACATCCTCGTCTCTGCTGACGGTAGTGCCTACAGTCTGGATGGCAAAGCCCAGCGAGTAGTGTGCGTGACCATTGCCGCAGCCCGGTGTTATCAGGCCCTTGCCGGTATAGTCGATCACCTCGGTCTTGCCTTCCTCAACAAAGGCTTCGGCTCCCGCCTTGTCGCCTACATAGATGTACTTGCCGTCCTTCACGGCAAAGGCTTCCACAATCTGATTGTCTTCGGCAGTGTAGATCTTGCCATAGACCACCAGGTCGGCTGTGGGTTTGCTCTTGCAGCCAGTCATGACAGTCATCATGCCGCAGATAAGGATGGCGGCAATCATCCATAGCTTAGTCTTTTTCATTGTTACCTATGTTTTTATGATTTACATTGCGAATACTTTTTTGCCCTCGAAATAGGTGGCAGCGGGCTTTGCCTCGTGGATCTCCGTCACGAGCGGGCTTTGCCTCGTGGATCTCCGTCACGGGACAGTCGAGCACATCCTTGGTGAGAAGCAGGAAGTCGGCATACTTGCCCGTCTTGATGCTGCCTCGCTCGTCCTCAAGGAACATCTGCCTAGCGACATTGATGGTAAGGGCCTGGAGGGCCTGCTCGCGGGTGATGAGTTCCTCGGGCCACCAGGGCTTGCCTTTATAAGCGTGATAGACACCCGTGACAGCAATCTCCATAATGCCGAACGGATCGTCGGGACTGTTGCTCAAGGCTGGGAAGTCAGTGTGTGCTGAGGCGTTGATGCCGTGGTCGAAGTAAGACTTTATAGGATAACCCTTGTCGCCCTGACCTTCGGGAATGATGCCACTCAGCAGATACGCTTGTTCCGAATCAGAGAAATGATGCCAGAGCATACCTGCGGCGACATAGATGTTATGGTCTGCCATGCGCTTATAATCTGCTGAATCCACGTTGCGCACATGCACCAGCGTGTTGCGCATCTCGTCCTTTCCGCCGTTGACATAGGCGTTGACAATACGATTGACACCCTTGTTGCCCATCACGTGTACGTGCATGGTGATGCCCTTCTCATTCGCCTTGCGCGTGATGTCGGTCAGCTCCTCTTCCGTCCAGTTGGAACCGCCTTGATGACCATCTGGATACGGTGGTTCCGTAAATCCGGTGCCGGTTTCTACGGTGCCGTCAACGAAGAGCTTGATCCAGTTGGGCTTTACACGGGTAGAGGCGAATTTCCGGATGTCACTGGCCTTCTCCAGAGCCTCGTCAACATTCATCCAGCTCTCAATCTCGTAGGTCAAGCCCATCACGATGTGCAAGTCACCAGTCTGATCCCTCTGCTGGGCAGCCTTATAGAGACTGGAGTTGTTGAAATAGGTTGACCAACCATCCATATACATTGTGTAGCCCTCTGACAGCAACAGCTCTTCGATCTTTGCCATGGTGGCTGCTGCGATGTCAACGGAGAAGAGGTCCTCGTTGTCAAGGAAGGAACGTGTGTAAGTGCCTTCCTGCTCTTTCAGGAAACCAGTAGGCGTGCCGTCGGAGCCAATCTGAATCTCGCTTCCGCGTATATCTTTCTTGAGTGGTGTGCCGTCTTCCTTCATAATGCCAGCCTTGACCAGCAGGAGGCTGTTCGCCAGACCTTTGTGGGCTTCCTCGTCGGCAAAGTAGATGGGAATGTCGTTGCAGACAGCATCCAGCTGCTGGCGGGTAGGTATGTTGCCATGAAAGGTATGGAAGCTCCAGCCGTAGCCAAAGATAGACTTGGCACCTGCTTCCCTGGCCTTCTTGACAGCGGCAGGCAGGATCTCCTTGAGGAATTTATCAACATTATCCTGCGAACTAACCAACGTTCCTACAGCCTGGATGGCAATACCCGACGAATAGTGTGCGTGGCCATTGCCGCAGCCCGGTGTTATCAGGCCCTTGCCGGTATAGTCGATCACCTCGGTCTTGCCCTCCTCAACAAAGGCTTCGGCTCCTGCCTTGTCGCCTACGTAGATGTACTTGCCGTCCTTCACGGCAAAGGCTTCTGCAAGCTGATTGTTCTCGGCAGTGTAGATCTTGCCATAGACCACCAGGTCGGCTGTGGGCTTGCTCTTGCAGCCAGTAAGCATCGCCATGCCGATGACAACACTCAATACTGCGACGCATGAGCGCATCGCCTTCATCATTCTCATACGATATGTCTGTTTCTTCATATCTTCTCTTGTTTTTATATCAGTTCTTTTTATGCCTTATAGACTTCCTCACCATCGACGATGGTGGCAATGATGTTGGCCTTGCCTACCTTCTCAATGTCGTCGTGCAGGAAGTCGCAGTCGAAGACGGTCATGTTCGCAATCTTGCCGAACTCGATGGAACCCATGCGGTGCTCCTGATGGAACTGACGCGCTACGTTGATGGTCATGGCACGCAACGACTGTTCACGGGTGATAGCCTCTTCCATATTGCGTGGTGAGGCTACGCCACCTAACACATCCTTCGGATAGTTGCGTTTTTCTGCCGTATAAATACTGAGTTTGATGTCCATCATCGGTGAAACGGGATAATCGGAATGGAATACCACGTTGGCACCAGCCTCATAGAATGACTTGATAGGGTAAGACTGATCAGACAACTCTTGACCCACGTAGATGACCTCTTGGTCAGTCATACCAGGCGTCTTAGGCGACCAAAGCGGCGCTACTGCAGGAACGGAGCCAGTTGCCGCCATGCGACGGATGTCCTCATCAGTCACGAAGTGCAAGTGCGCCAGCACATTGCGCTGGTCCTTGTCGCCAGTAATCTTCTCTGCATCCTCGATACAACCCAGCATGAAGTGCGTGGCACCGCCGCCTTCGGAGTGAACGTGTACTGCCATACCCTCCTTGTCTGCCTCCGCAATCATCTCCACCATCTTGTCGTGGTCGTTGAAGCGCTCCACACCATGATAGCCTGGCTGATCCAGATAATCCTGGTTCTGCCAACCCGTATGTGCCTCGGTCACACCGTCGAGGAATGTCTTAATACCGACAATATTAAAGTACTCACCCCCATACTTGACACGGTCAGCAGCAACGCGGGCAACCTCTGCCTTCGGATCGGCTACATTATCTGGAGCCAGCATATAACCGTAGGTGCGCAACTTCAGCCTGCCTTCCTCTTCCAGCTCATGGTATGCCTGTGGAGCTTGCTTACAGAACAGTTCCACACCAGCGTCGGCAACGGCTGTATAACCCTTCTGAAAGGCAAAGTCCTGCCATGCCAGCAGATAGCTCTTGGCTTCCTCCACCGAAGTAGGAAGTTTTGCGATGACATCCAGCAACGGATTCTCACAGATGTAGCCGTCGGGATTGCCATCTTTGTCCACGTGTACCATGTCGTAGCCATATCTCTTCGCGTATTCCGCATCGATACCTATCCATTCCATAGCCTTGGTATTGAGCAGCATGGAGTGTCCGCCACCGGTTTGCATGATAACTGGCTTCTCCGAATATATCTCATCCAGATACGCCTTGGTGACGTATTCCTCGTTTTCAACCCATCCTGCGGCTATATAGACTTGCTTCTGAGGGTTCTTTGCAATGAACTCCTTAATAATCTCACGGTATTTGGGGTAGTTAGTTTCTACACCAACCTGAGCGAGGTTAGCCTGTCCGATAAGGCGGTCGCCGGCGAAGTAGCCGTGACTGTGTGACTCGATGAAACCAGGATAGATGAAGTTGTCACCGTAATCCTGCACCTGTGCATCTGCACTTGCGAGATTCTTTGCTTCTTCTGCGCTGCCGATATAGGCAAACACACCGTCCTTAACTAATGCAGCCTTGGCAAAGGGCCGCTTTTCGTCCATCGTAATGATGTTGCCAAGAATAATCGATTGTTTCATAATTGAATAATATAATTGTTTTAGATTTCTGCAAAGGTAAGAAAATAACAGCAAAAAAAAAAGAGGCTCCGAGAGGGGAGCCCTTAAGATTTTGCTGATTTGGCAACTATTTTTGCTGTTTTGGCAACTGCTTTGCTGATTTTGAAGACTGCGCCGCAGATTACTCGTCAGTATCGCCCATCCAGGTCGTCACATTCTTACCCGTTTGCTGCTTAAACGCACGGCTGAAAGTGCTGTAACTATGATAGCCGCACTCTTGGGCGAGTTGCTGGACAGTAAAGTCACGATTGTCGTCAATAGCCTTGTGATAGAGACTGATGAAATGCTGGATGCGCAACTCGTTGATATAGTCGTTGTAATGCTGGCCGCGACTTGAGAAATACTGGCTGAGATAGAAACGGTTGGTTCCAATGGCTTGGGCAAGCTGCTGACTGTTCAGGTCATGCTGCAGGTAGAGTTGCGTGGACACGCAATGCTTCTGTAATAACTGACCGATTTTGTCTTGAACTTCCGATGAAAGACCGTTGTTTATCGTCTCGCTGGCGACATTTGTTGAAACAGATTTGCTATCAAATTGGCTCAGATCACTCAGCGTTTCCGCACGCCACACGAGAAAACCTGTCAGTATAATGGTATTTATCCGTGCGGCATATTTAAAGAACAAGCCCAGATGCTCATAGGCGTACAGACCGAATGTCATCATAATGATGGCCAGTACTACCAGGCTCTGCCATACCTCCTTGTGCTCCAGATCGGCATAATTGTCGCGAAGCCAGCGCCCATATTGCCGTGTCGCGCGTACCATATATATAATTAAGCCGATGCCCAACAACAGAAAATAAGCATATAGCACCGGCATGATGGCGTCGCTGCGGGTAATAGCGCACACCATCATTCCCACAACAAGAGGTGACATCATCACGCCAATGGGCCAAAGCGGCCGTCTATGGTCTTGCAGCATGGTGAACAATATAGCTATGACCAAAGGGAAACACGTCAGGAAGTCGAACATTGCACCCACAAAATAGAGCATCTTGATCTTCTCTATAGAGGTAAGGTATATGAGGGGCATATACAACAGGTAGCTCAATGTAATGGAACCTAGGAAGGCAGCGGTAAATCGGCGCAAGCGTACAGACGACGTGATATCAGGCGCTATGGCATTGGCACGGCGGAACAGCAAATAGCAACTGGCTATCAGGCTGAACACCATGACACTCGCATAGAGCATCAAATAGATCATATCGCCCCTATAATGTTGTTCGTACATCGTTTGATCAATCCAGATTTGGTTACAAAGATAGTAATATTCTGTCAAAAGGATGTACGCCATCGGTGATTTTAACTTCTTTTTGTTTTTATTTTGGCAGAAACCGGAAGAATAAATGGTTCATCCGACATTTCGAGTGATATAATGACAAGATAATGAAGAAAACCGCCGAACATTTTGTATATTTGAATAACCACAAACAAATGTACAAGTATGAACAGCAGTTTTCTATATCATGCCTGGGGTCTATACACCCATGAATGTACCCGCGAGGAATACAAAGGTAACGTGAGTTCGACGTAAGAAAAGTGTTAAAACATTACCTTTTCGTAAAAATATCCAAGGAGTCAAAACATTTGTCCTCTATCTCCTTCCTACTCCCTCTGACTCCCGTTAACTCCTAGCAAGCGGAGCTTGCGAAAGTTGAATTAAAAAATTAAAGAATTGAAGTTTCGGAAGTATGCCAACCAGCTGTAATGCAAAGCCCCAGCGGGGCGTGACAATGGTAGCCAGCCGTTTCAACGGCTGGTATAAAGCAGCTAGGAAAAAGCGTGCCTTTAGGTACGCGACATCAAATCCCTGTCGCGTACCTACGGCACGCTATCCGTTAACATCCTCATTACCAGCCATTGAAATGGCTGGCTACCATTGTCAGATGCCTACGGCATCACTTCCGAAACTTCAATTAAAGAATTAAAAGATTAAAAGGGGGCTGAAGGCTGATCCTTCAGCCCCTTTTTTACAGATTCAGGGCATTGTCGATGGTGAACATCAGTCCTTTGGTGGCATCATAATACTTCAGGGTCACAGACTCTCCGGTAGAGCGTCCGTGGATTACCAATGGTGTGGTGCCTGAAGAAGACAGTTTCACTGTTCCTCGACACTCATTACCCACGAAGGCTCCTACGATATTGTCCGAGAGGGTAGTGATGCTTGCCCTTGTCAGCAAGCTCTCCGCAATCAGTGTCTTTGATACAGGATACTTTGCTGAGCCCTGAGTGAATGGCGGTATGAAGTCTGTGTCGATACCTGTGGTTTCATCCGAGTTTATCTTGATGTTGTCAGACAGCGTGAAGATTTGCTTCAGCTTCTGGCTGTAGTATCTCAGCGAGACGTTCACTGTCTGTGAACTTGCCTCATTGCCATAGGCCTTGATGAGAAAGTACGCCTTGCCCTCCTGCTTGGTTGGGGTGGGGGCGAGTCCTCGCAGTTCGTTGTTCACGAATACCGCCACCATGTCCTCTTCAGAGACATGCGGCTTCAGTTCCTCCTCCATCTGCACCAGCATTATGGTCCAGTTCTCATAGATAGAGGGGTTAGGCTCCTGCCAGTCTGGCTTCTCTTGGTTATAGTCCCAGTTCACCTGCCATACTGGGGCCTCACTCTGTGGCTCCATAGTGTATGAAGTACCCTGTGAGCTGCCACCATTGTTGCTGTCGTCGCTGCTGCTGCAAGCCCCCAACATGAGGCTTGCCAGCAGTGCGAATATTAGTTTTATCTTTTTCATTGTTTTTATTGTTTTTTTGTTGGGCGCCATTTTCTCTCGTTATGTCGTTATGACGAAGGCACCTTTACTTTATCACCACTTTGAGCTAAGGCTCGAGCTCGTTCACGCTCGATAAAGCATGAGCGAGCTCTGCTTTATTCTCACTTAATCACGACCTTGCGTCCATTATAGATATACACACCGATTTGGGTTGGCTTCTGTGTCAGTCGCATACCGCTGACGGTGTACCACTTACCATCCTCACGACTGTCGGCGTATGTGAAGTTGATAGCCGTAGGCTTGTCAGGACTGCCGATGACATCATTAGCCTTGAAGGTCATTATCTCACCTGTAGAAGCCACGATGTCGCCATCGCGCTCTATAGCGAACCAGATACCATCCTTAGCCTCACCAGCGATGCTGAGGTACAGAGGTTCGGTGCTCTCTGTGTCGTTGCAGCGTGTCTCAGCGGTTGTAGCGTTGACCACAGTAGCCTCACCAACCACCTCACCGTTGCAATATGCTACTAGCACGTCGCCAGGTTCTGTCTCGAAGCCAGCAACTACTGCAGACAGTGACATCGTGTTGCGAGTAGCCTGTGCACTGTTGCTGTTAGTGTTCTGCTTCAATACCTCACCAGAGTTGCTACCCATGTAGTAGTATGGATAGGTGAACTGTGTGCTATTGGTACCCTTGCGGAGCATCATGTAGCCCTCACCAGGTTTCATGTACTGCAGGTTGCCGCGCCAGCGACCAACGTTGCCCGACTTCGAGAAGTAAGCAAACTCCGTATGGCTCTTGATGACATCACCATCCTGTGCATCGTCGTAGTAGTCGCTCAGTGCGGTCTCTACGCTCAGGTTCACCGTTGGCGTATATCCGATGCCATGCCAGCCGCTCTTCACCTCGATGGTGCGGTCAGCCTTATCCTTGATGACAGAACCCTCGATTGGGAAGTTGCAGTCCTTCTGCACCTTGATAGCATAAGAACTCTTTGGCGAGATAGCCACAGCTTGCTTGGTGCCGCCCAGTAGCCATTCATTATTCTTATATACCAGCGTCAGGGTGCCACCCAGTTCGGTGATAACGTCATCCTCAGACCAAGTCATGTTCTTCAGCAGGGCGTTTACATCCTTCATCTGCTCACTCTTGGCGTTGAATGATACCCAGTTCCAGCCCTTGCTCAGCTTGAAGTACTGCATGTCGGTATCGCCACCGTCGAAGCGTACGGGCTGGTCGGTGCCCAGCATGGCATCCTTCTCGAAGGTGATGGCAGGCGTGGTTGTCAGCACGATTTCACGTCCCGTGTTGTATTGCCACAGGCGGAAGTTCAGCTCGCGACCGCTTGCCTGGTTGTCATAGACCGTCAGGAACAGTCCCGTCTCGCCCGACTGCACATCGTGAGTGATGTTGGCATAGCCGTGGCACACGTTCTCGTTGTCAAATACTCCTACGATGTCGCGTGAGTCAGTGTCCAGCTCGCCATACAGATATACCTGTCCCGAGATGCTCATCGAGTTCTTCAGCAGGTCGCTGTCCACCTTCTTTGCCCATTCAGGTTTCTCTCCCTCCACGATGACGTTCAGGAACAGTGGCTCTGATAGTCCGTTCTCGTCGGTCAGGTATATAATCTCGTTATATGTGCCGACGTTCAGGTCCTTGCTTACCGTTGCTGTCACAGCACCCATATCCTGCGGAGCTATCATGTCGCTGTAGCCGCTGAGTGTGAGCCACTGCGGACAGTACTCTATCTTGTATGTGTGGCTTACAGCACTGTTGTTGTAGAACGGCATGGTCAGTTCCTCGGCAGTACCATATTTAACTATGGCGTCAAGTTTGTTCAGTACCCACTCCAGACTGCTGTTGGTCACATGATATGTAGCCGTCTGAGGAGAAGCCATTGCGTTGCCGTTCTTGTCCTCCACGTCGCGCACCGTCACATAGATGTTGCGGTGGTTCAGTTTTGCGGCAGGCTCGTCAAGCTCTATCAGCAGTTGGTTGCCCTTGCCTATGAATGAGAACTTCAGGTTCGTCAGCTCCTCGTATGGCAGCACAGGAGCAGCCTGTGCATCATCGATACGGCTCACTATCTCGTTCTCCTTCAGGTCCTCAAACAGGTAGTGGCGCACAGGAATGTTGGTGAGCTCCTTCGTCACAGGGTCTTCCTGCATGCGCACCTTGCCTTCTGCATCCAGTTCTATCTTCTTGCTGTATGCGTAAGGCACCATCTTTATCTGGTTGTCCGACTGTCTCTCCATGCGGTCGAAGCTCATGTACTGCATCAGTCCACCCTCATCGCCGTTAGGACTCTTTGTAGAGTAGGCGTCGATGAGCGACTTTGGCAGAGCCTGTGCAAAGATGCCCAGTTCGTCTATGTAACCAGTCATGGCGTTGCTTGCCACCATCTTGCCGTCGGCATCCAGCGTGCGTGTAGCGCCTATCAGAGCGTTGCCGCTCATTCCGCCTAAGCTGTCGGCAGCGAATGTGGTGCGCTGCTCGTGGTCCACATAGATGTTCACCACATTGCGGGCGCGGTTCACTGTCATTGCATAGTGGTGCCACTGGTTGTCGCTCCAGTTGCCCTCCAGCTCTCGTGCCAGTCCATTCGAGCGATACATCAGTTTCTCACCGTCGAATCCGATATTGAACTTATTCTCAGCACCGCTCTCCTCCTTCAGTCCCGTACCGCTGCTCAGCAGTGTACCACGACCCTCGGCATCGGTCTTGAACCAGAACATCAGCGTGTAGTCCTGATCCACGGTGCGGTTCAGGGCGTTTGCTGTCAGCTGTATGCCCTCCTTGTTCAGGCGCAGTGACATGCCGCGAGGTATAGCCCAGCTGGTGCCTATCAGTCTTGCGTTGGCACCCTGTGTCTTGTCTGTAGCAATGTCGCCGGAGCCCTCGTCCATTGGGTAGTAGTCCACGAGGTTCTTCTCGTAGCCCGTCAGACGCTTGTAGCCTCCGCCGCTATTGGCGCTATACCACAGGCGAGCCTCCATCATCCTGCCTTCATAGTACTGGCTCTGGTTGCGGTCTGTCTCATTGGTACGACCGAATATCAGCGGACCGGTACCGGAATACAGTCCCGTCATCTTCATTTGCTGGCTTGCCATATTACCGTCTTTGTAGAATGTCAGCAGGCTGTCCTTCTGGTTGATGCTCAGCGTCACCTCGGTGAATCCCTTCCTGCTTATCTCTCCGTCAGAGGTGTATGTCTGACCGTTTATCTCCGCCTTCAGCTTCGAGTCGGCAGTCAGCCACAGTTGCAGCTTCTGGTCATTAGAGCCATGTGAGAACAGTGGCATGTCGCGCTTCGTGTCGGCAGGTTTCACCATCAGGTCGATGGTCAGATCCTTACCTGTAAAGTTACGCTTAGCCTCCGTCTCCATGCTTGCCTTGCCGGAGAACTGCAGGCTCACATTCTCAGAGATGTCATTGTTGTTCACTTCACCCTTCACGTCAAAGTTTGTTATGGCGCTCAGGTTGTTGTATTCTATGTCCTCAGAGAAGTTGAATATGATGTTGTCGTTCATGTTCAACAGTCCGTTCTTTGGCTCAGGTGTGCCGAACAGCTGTGGGCGGCGGGTATCCTTGATACCGCTGATAACCTTCGACGGTGTGGTGAGGAACTGACTACCGTTTCTGCAGAACAGCACTGCGCGCAGGTCGTAAGACTTCTCTATCACGAAGCCATCGCCATAGAAGCTGGTCACGATGTTAGCGTTAGGCTTCATCATCTCGCGCACGCCGTTGGCATTAGCCATCAGCGTTGAGTCAGCATAGAATGAGCAGAGGTTCACCCAGCTGTCGTCACCACGCTGCGACTCCTTATACTGGAACTCGATGTGGTCGAAGTTCTGCTGGTGTCTGTCAAAGCCGTTGATGGTCACTGGTATGTACCATCCTCGCTTCTCGTCCTTCTGTGCATTGGTGTTCAGTATCCACTTGTCGCCAGGCGTTGCTATGGTCACAGCACCAGCCTCGCGCAAGAAGTGAACGTCAAACTTTGTCGTTGCCCTTGCATTGATAGGGTCTGTAGGCGACATCAGTCCCAGTGTCAGGCCCTCATAGTCGAAGCCGCTGCCGGCGCGCACCTCCATCTCCAGTTGTGTTGTCACTCCTGGCACCACTGTCACCGTCATGCCGCCAGAGGTCAGCGTCTGTCCGTTCACACTCAGCTTGGCACCGTTAGGATTAGTCTGGTCAACGGAGTACAGTGTGTATGTGCTCAGTCCGCCCGTAGCCTCAGGCTTCTCGCTCTCGTTAGAGAGAAATACCTTGAAGCGTGCCGCATCATTAACTGATACACCGCTGATGCTGTTCTTGTCGAGGCGTATCGTTGGGTTGTCAACCTTCAGTGTGCGCTCGTCTAGCAGTGAGCCAGCATTATAGAAGTGTGTCTTGCGAGCATCCTCCCATGGGTTTGATGTCACACCGCCGCGAGTGCGGAATACGAAGCTGCTCGGAGCACCGAAGTCGGGCGCGTTGCCGTTGTCCTTCAGATATTCGAGTGCGTCGTTGCTCAGGTTCTTGAAGTTGTAGTTGCTGAACACATCCTCAGGACTTACCTTACCGCTGCCCCATGTAGCAGCGCTGCCCATCTTCACACGATATACATCCACGCTCAGGCGGCTGGTTGGTGCTGCTGCGATGGTGAATGACTCTGTGCGGTTATACTCACTTGATATGCTTGTAGTACCAATGTTTGTTGATGTGAGCACTGGTGTCAGTGACCATCTGAAGTATGTTCCGTCGAAGTTGATTGAAGAGTCGGTTCCCTTAGGTTGCAGCACTCCGCCCTCGGCTACTGTAGGGTCGAGTCTCTTCAGCCATTCCAGATAGCCTAAGAGCGCACCGCCGACATAGTTGACAACCGTCGATGCTACCGTTGTTCCTACACCGCTGCCCTTTCCCTTGAAGTAGTCTGGCTGCACGCCGAATGGGAAGTACATCGATGTGGAGTTAGAGTAGCTGCTGCTGAATGTCTCGCTGTAGTTCACACCCTGTGCACCAGCTATGTCGAAGTTGTTCACCAGGTCTGTAGCATTCAGCTTCTCCTGCTCGTTCTGTGTAACCATCTTCGTCCAGGCATAGATAATCTCGCTCTTCTCCGCTATCTCGTCGGGGAAGTCGCTCGCCGTCTTGCCCTGTGGCAGTACGATGATGTAGTGGGTATTGTCATCAGCAGTCAGTTTGTCTGTGTTATAGGTCTTGTTCTTCAGTGCAAACTTCGGGTCGGACGTTTCGCGCAGCGAGCGATATACAGCCTTTCCGGTACTGTTGGCTATGCGCTGTGCCTCCTCCTGGCTGCCTATATACATCAGGTTCAGTATCTCATTAACCTTGTCAGGAATTATCTGATCCAGAATCTGCTTCTGCGAGTATATGAACTGCGACTTGAGCTTCGGACCGTATGCCATTGACAGGTCGCGCACCAGGTGTATCGTCTCGCCCTTCGCGTTCTTGCCTTCAGCTATGTGTACCATCGTACCGTACTTGGCATTCTTGGCTATCTCGCCAGTAGTGTTGGTAGCGCCAATGCCTGTCCTTGCCTTCATCGCCTGATACATATCGTCAGGTATGGCACGTATGGTTGATACTGGTGCTATCTGCACATTCTGCACCATACCTATATATAGGTCGGCATCGGCACCCACCATCGTTGGGTCGCCGCTGGTGCTTACGTTGTTGCCGAGCACCATGGTGTGTGACCATGCCTTGCTGCCGTTATAGTTGAACACCAGGTCAGAGTAAGATACGTCAATCTTCTCCGAACCGTGTTCAATACCGTCGACTGCTGCATCTATCAATCCCAAGAAGTCATCTACCTCACCTTCCACGTCGCCTGCAAACCAGTTCAGCTTGTCAGCCACAGAGAAACTGAAGTTTACGCCGCCTGCCATCGACAGGTTCATCGCATAGCTGCTGTTGAGTGTAGCACCCTTGGCAAGTGTTGACGAACTGTATGCTCCCGGTGGGTCGCGCAGTATGTCGAAGAGCAGTGGCTGGCCCTCGGTCAGCAACTCCTTGCCGCTGCTGAGCGGGAACATGTTGAGCACGTAAGCCTTCAGAGGTGCTGCCTCGAAGTATCTGCCATCCTGCGCTACGGTGAAGGTCACCGTCTTCAGCGCGTCATCAGCACCCACAGGCTGTGCCACCTGGTCAGCCTTCAGTTCGAAGACAGCCTGACCCTGGTCGTTCAGGTGCAGCGTATCTACAGCCACACCGTTCCTCATGCCGTTGTGCATGGTGGCAACGCCGCCGCCTACTCGAACGTAGTCTGTCTTCTCGCTCGAATAGTCATTGTTATACGGATAGTGCTCTGCCACCTGCACCTGTATGTAGTACTTACGCTCCAGGCTGAATACTGGGTAGCCTAAGCTGTAGAGAGCCTTCGTTGTGTCAGCAGGGTTCTTGTAGGCAAGCTCTACCTGCGCCTTGTCGCCCTTCAGGTTGGTGGCGGTGTAGGTCTTGTCGCCGAAGTAGTCAAATGAGTCATAGCCCAGCTGCTTATACGTCAGCTCTATAGGATTGTGGTATATGCGGTTATACACTGCATTGTAGTTTGCCTTTGGCTGAGAGATGCTGTTGCCGTCAACATCCTGATAGGTGCCTGTGTATGTGGTGTCCTTAGGTGTGAGGCAGTCAGTCAGGTCAATGACATCACTCACCTGTCCTTCCTAGAACAGGGTGGGGTAGCCCTCGCAAGATATCTGCTGCACCTTCCAGCGCACTGGTGGCAGCATCAGCACATACTCTCCTGTTGCTGGGTCGGGCGTTACCTCCATGCGCTTGCGCTGTGTCTTCACCTTGGTCAGGTGCTGCACGCCCTTTGCTGCCTTGTTGTGCAGGTATGTGGTGTCGCGCTCAGTGCGGTTAGGGTTGGTGTTCTCATATACTAACCATGAGGTGTCGTCGCCCTCCAGTGCAAGCACCATCTTCAGGTTGTCGCCCAGGTTGTTCTTCGACAGGTTGTTCTCTAAAGGCATCTTGCCCTGGTCGTCACCACCAACCACGCGGCCTGTCAGCTTCACCTTCGTGTCGTCATAGAAGTAGAACTGTGATATGTCGCTTGTGATGCTCTGCTCACTGCTGCTGACATACCATCCGTCGTTCACGAACTTATGTCCGTCCATAGCCACCTGAATGGTGTGGTTGCCCTTCAGCAGGCGGAATGAGAAGCTGCCGTCATAGTTGGTCTCCACAGCATTGCCCTTGCTGTTGTGCAGTTCTTTGCCGTTCACCTTGAAGTGAGCACCCTTCACAGGTATGCTGGTGCCCTTATACATCACGAAGCCTGAGAAGCGCATGCCGTTGATGACGGTGAACTCGTCTGTTGTGCGGTCGTTGTGCTCTGCATCGAAGGTCACGTTGGCTTCATACGCGTCATTCGCGAATTCTGCTTTCGCCACGGTAGCCCTCACGATGTAGGTGATGCTCTCTCCGCCATAGTATGACAGCTCGTCGGCAACGAAGTATCCCTTGTCGTCGGTCTTGACGGTCTTCTCCACTATGTCGCTGCCGCCACTCTTGCGGCGAACCTGTATCTCTGCGTTGGCAATGCCTGTGCCGTCGTTGAAACGCACATAGCCACTCACGCGGCCAGTGTTCTTACAAGCCCCCTGCACGATATCACTCTCAGTATAGCTGATGCCCTCACAGTCGTTCACTGCGCGTACCTTATATTCATATTTCTTGATAGGCGAGGCGGAGGTGTCCTCATAGCTCATCTGGTCTATGTTGTCCTTTATCTCCTTCCAGGCATCATCGCCCTGACCCACTTCGCGGCGCAGCACCGTGAAGCGGTCTATAGGATTGCCGTCAGTATTCCATGTCAGCAGCACGCTGCTCTGGCGAGTCTCGGCTATCACCTTCCTGTCTATCTTACCATTGCTCTCGTGGTAGAATACATTGCTCAGTACAGCACCTGAAATTTCGCTTTCTAACTTTTGGTATTCTGCCGTGGTAGTTGGAGGCACTAAGGTATTGTCTTGCTCACGTTCGTACCGCCTGACGTGTCCGTGGTCTTGAATTTAGGAACGGCCTTGTCGTCAACAACGTTCCAGTTGCTTGAGCCTAATGTCGAAACCAACTGGCTCGCTGACGGGAAAGCATCTGTGGACATCTTAGGAACGGCCTTGCCGTCGGCAGTGGTCCAGTTGCTTGAGCCTAATGTCGAAACCAACTGGCTCGCTGTAGGAGTAGCTGTACTGTTCATAATAGGTACGGCCTGCCCGCTGGCAGCGGTCCAGTTTTCTGTGCCCAGAGCCCTTACCAAATCGTCCGTTGTCCTGTTGCCTACGGTATTGCCACTATTGCCCTGAGAATACCCACGGGTGGCATAGCTGTTGGTTACCGTCACAGTCCCATTAGGATGCTTGCGAGACCACGTTTCGCAGTAGTCGAACCCTGTGCTGATTTCAGTGGGCGCAAAGAGACAGTTGCTAATATCGACACGACCGTCGGTATAGCCCACGAAGCCACCGTTACAGGTGGAATTGCCGCCTTT
>OMSJ01000011.1 GCA_900313705.1 uncultured Prevotellaceae bacterium | reverse complement strand
CGCTGAACTGAAGACACAAAGATTCCCCGGCCAGAACCTTTGTGTCTTTACACCATGGGGGAGTTACTTAGTGTCTTTGTGACTTTGTGTTTGTTTAACACATGATAGGCTGTAAGTTTTCATTTTCGTCGAATTCACGTTAATTACAGAAAAACGGACTTCACTCTGTTTACTGATGATCAGTATTGACCAGAGTGAAGTCCGTTATCGCGTAAAACGCTTTGCTTTGTCAGTAGAGTCTGTACGAAACGCTAATCGAAATGTTGGGATAGACCTTGAGCTTCTTGATGATATCCACCATGTCGCGCACCTTGCCGTTGAACAAGACGCCCATGTCGTTGCACAAATCCACATGGTTCAGGAGTTCTACACCCTCGCGGGGACCATACCATTCTGTGGGGTCGTGATTCTCGTCATAGTAATAGCGTATGATGTCGCCATAATACTCGTCGGGAGGGTAGCCGCCTTTGTACTTTTGTACACCGATACCGCTCTCATACACGAAATAACCATCCTCGCCCATACTTCCCTTCAGAGGACTGTCGTCGAACTTATATACATTGTCAACAAAGACCTTTCTGGTTCCCGTAATGAACAGGACGCCTGCATCGACATTCAAGTTCCACTTCTTGTTGCGTGACAGGTGAGTGTTGTAGCCCAAGCCAACGTAGGGACGGAACTTGTTCACCTCCAGATTAGCGCGAACCGTATTGTCTTCGCCAGGAATCATCATGGCCTTCTTCCCGTCGGCGAAATAACCCAAGGGGAAGCCTGCCAGACCGTTTCTCTTTACAAAACCTGTTAAGTCGGGTATTTCCGGAGCTTTGGGTGTCCCATCGTCATCGACGTATTTCAAGGAAAAGCCATTTCCTACATATTCCTTGTAATATCGTTCGTTGTAGAGGTTCACTGCTTTCAGCAGGAGGGTCTCTTCATCTCGGTTGAAGGCTTCGCCCACATTGGAAGACCCGACAAAGAAGCCGGCTGTGACGCTCCAGTGCTTGTTGTGCTTGAAGGGCATGACATCCACGAGAAACTTGAACTGGTGCATGTTAGGCTTCAGTGCCATGGCCACATAGTCCCTTGCCTTTAGTTCGCCACTCTCGAAGGCATGCATCAGCTCCCACTCAGTTTCAAAGCTGGATGAATTGATTTCAACGCCACTGCTCGCAAGCATTTCGTTGATTTTGCTAATCTTGCCGACAAAGGAACTTGCCTTGCCGCCTCCGGTCGTCTCGATGGGGAAGTTGGAGTGGAGCTTGATGGGAGGCATGTAGCTGTAGCCCGCACGGACGCGGACATAGTTAGTGACGGGGACAGCCAGGTCAATGCCTATACCCGTCGTACCTACACTGATGCCAAGGTCCATGTGGCTCAGGATATTCTTCTCTTTCATCCGCGTGGACAGAGGCACCCTCTGGCCGTGCACAACCATCGTCGCCGACAGTGCCAAAAGGATTAGGGCAAGCTTTCTCATAGGTTATAGCCTTTTGTCGTTATTCCGTTATTCCGTTATCTCGTTATCCCGTTATGACGTTATAACGTTATGACGTTATTTCGTTATTTCGTTATTCCGTTATGACGATGTAACGTTACTTCGTTCTTTCGTCATTCCGTCATTCCGATTGCTCCCTTTACTTAATGACTGTCTTCTTCCCGCCTACGATGTAGAGGCCTGCGGGCAGACCTTCCAGGTCGTTGGTCTGGCGGAGCTGTGTTCCGCTCAGGCTATATACTCCCGCTGTCATGGGATTGCTGCCCTTCTTCACATCGTTGATGCCCATGCCGGGCAGTACGACTAAGAGTTCTGAGGCCGTTTCAGCGTTTGCCGTGAGGTAACTGGTGTTGGCTGTCAGGCAGTCGCTATATACATCTATATATTTAAAGGTCTCCAGGTCAAAAATCTTGCCTGTGGACAGGGAGGTTACGCGTTCAGGTTGTGGGGCATCGGTCAAGACGAGCATACCATCCACAACGTCGAAGATGCGCATTGTGGTGGCATCGAACTTCGTGTAGGCATCAACCGATTCTGCAGGACGCTTCCCGTTGCAGAAGTAAACGCCTTTCAGCAGATTGTCCGAGGCATTTGCCGATGAAGAGGCGAGAAGCTCCAAACGGTTCTGAGAGGGGTCATTTGATGTGCACTCGATGAGCACGGGAGTGCCTGCTGGTACCTCGCCTTCTATCTTCTTCAGCGTGGCATAGTGGCTAACGACTTTGTCAACGTAGTAGATGTTCATTCCCGGAGATGCTGCCTTGAAGGGATACGACACGTAGTAAGGTGCGTAGTACAGTCCGCCCAACTCTATTGTTGGTTTGATGCCGACGTAGTTGCTGGCATGGTCGGTGGTAATCCTATCTACTGTCCACTTGCGGTAGTTGCCTGTGCTGCCGGTACCCATCATACCGAGGGCGCTTGAGCTGTGCTCGTCGTCCGAGAGATACTTCGTCACGCCATGGGCGGAAGCGGATACTTCGTATGTGCCGTCTCTCTGCTTTCTCACGTTCACGTAGTAGCCTGTGAGTGCATGGACTCCGGTGTTTTGGGCCTTGAGGTCGAAGGAGCCGTTGTCGTTGGTGCCGCTTATCAGTTCAATGTAGATGACGCTGGCGGGGTTGAAGACGGCTTGGCTGATGTCCTTCCAGAGCTGAATGGCCTGGAAATCCTCCTTGTCGCGGCTCTTGTCGTAGTAGTCCTTGTTGTCCGTTACGTAGATGTAGCGTTCGGTGACGAAGTTCTTGATGCGGTAGTAGCCGTTACCGATGAAGCCGGTCTCGTTCTGTGCAAAAGTGTAGGGAAGGCCAATAGTGGCCAGGGTCAGAAGTAAAATTAATCTTTTCATAAATGACAACTTATCCCCCCGTCACTTTGCACAAGCAGAATGGCGGGGGGAATGATGATTAGTTTAGTTGAGTGTCAATGGTTATTCTGCAATACAGATGCTCACGCGGTTGAGGTCGTTCTGCTCGTATGGCTGAACGGTGTCGCCCTTGCTGTCAACCGTGATGCGGCTGGCGGCAATGCCATACTTCTTGGTCAGGATGTCGGCAACCATCTGGGCACGCTTCTTAGCGTAGCCTACGTTGATCTTAGGATTGCCGGTGCCCTTGTCCGCGTAGCCGGTAACAGAAACCTTAGCCTCGGGATACTTGTTCAGGTAAGCCACAACGTCTTCCACCTTGGGCATCTCGGTCTTGCTGACCTCTGAACCACGGATGTTGAAGAAGATGTCGCGACGCAGAGGTTCACGCTTCGTTGCCTCGGGCTCCTTATAGACGATCTTCTCTACAATCTTCTCCACGGGCTTCTCGACAATCTTCTCTACGATGACGGGCTCAGCATTTGTGCCTACACCTTCGCTAGCCTTCACGGGAACGCGCTTGCTTACCTTGCCGATGTTGACCTTGATGCCAGCCAGAGCATTGAAGTACCAGTCGGTATTGTTGGCATCCTTCGAGTTGTAGGCGTCGCCAAGTGTGTTGGCATTAACCTCGATACCGAGGTCAACACGACGACCGATGTGGAAGTCGGCAAACACACCGAACTTGCCTACGAAGCGTGCCTTAGTACCAGTCCAGAGCAGAGTCATGTAGTGAGCAGTCTCGTTGGCTACATTGGGCTGTACTCTTTGCTGCAGGGCTGCTGCTTCGCCATTGTCCCAACCGATGTTGGCACCGACACCTGCCAGAATACCTGCATCGAAGATGCGCTTGGGGTTGTAGCCCAGTATCCAGCTCGTGATGTTGCAGGTTACGTCAACTGTGGGAGCTATGTACTTGTACTTCCAAGTCTCTACGCCTAAACCATTTCCCATATAGGTGAGGTCGGAACCGCCCTTGCTCTGCCAGCCGCTGACAGCGAGACGCAGAGCCCATACGGGAGAGAACTTGTAGCCGCCGGCTACCTGTGCATTGAGAGATAGCAGGTCACCGAACTTCACTTCGCCCAGAGTATATTGTCCGCCCATCTGAGCCTGAACGAACCAATGAGGATTGAAGACCTCCTTGGTAGCAGTCTCCTGCTGCGCGGATGCGGTGAAGCATCCGGCAAGCAGTACTGCTGACATGATTATCTTTTTGAATTTCATAGCTGTTCTTTCTTTGTAGTGTTCAAAAAGTAGGTTTACTCGACGGTGACATAATACTTGCGAGTAGCAATCTTACCCTGGAAGTCGAGAGCAGAGTAGGCAATCTCATAGACGTAGCCACTGGCCAGACCATTCAGCTCAATCACGCGCTCGTTACCATCCAGTACGACGTTCATCTTCTCGCCGCTGTTGGCAGCAGTCAGCTTAGACTTGCAGTCGGAGTTGCCATCCTGTGCGCTGGCGTCGCCCTTGAAGACGTTGGTCACTGCCACGTGCTTCCTGGCCATAGGAACGATGAGCTCCATAGTCTGGGAAGTAGCGAAGAACTTGATGTCCTTTGTCAGTCTGGTCGGATAGTTCTTACTGCCGCTCAGGAACTTCATACCCTTGTCCGTGCTTGCTACCATGAAGGGCTGGAAGCGCTCGTTGGTAGAGTTGACGAGGTTGACAATGACGCTGTTAATCTTGTCGATGTAGCTCTTTGCCCTTGTTACAATGTCGTCAACGGTGCCGGTAATCTTGTCTTCATAGCTGTTAATCTTCTTGATGACGTTGTTGACTTCCTTGACGATGTCGCGGATGTCGTCAAGCATCTTGTTCACGTCATTAAGTGAACTTTGGGCTGTTCCCCAAAGAGACTCTGCAGCACTAGACAAGTCTTTTGTAAAGAAGACTTTGACTCCCTTTGCATCATTATCTGTTCCACCAGTAATGATTATGGGGTCACCATTTTTATCCCTTAGGATCTCACCGTTTTCATCCTTTGCTAATTTGCAGTCTCCAAAGTAGATTAGCTCATTGATATTAACCTGTGCAGTTACATTTTCATCTACAGAGATAGTTACCTCTGCATCACCATCATAAGTTATATGTGCTACAGTGTGACCATTAAGTGTGATATCACCAAATTCTGCATTAGCATTAACGTCTATATTGTTAAGGTTTACTTCGGCATTACCAACTTCTTTATTATCCTTGTCCTTTACAGGGACAAGGAGTACTGCATCATGTTCTATTTTGTCACTTAGCGTAGTTTTAATTACAACTGTAGGTTTGTTTACAGTAACACCAGTTAGGTCAATCTCAGCGTCTTTGTCAATTTTGACGTGAGCAGGTGTGGTTGTAGTGAACTTAACAGGTACAGTCACGTCCTTCTTCAAGTCTAAGTGATACTTGAGTCCTTCTATGTAAATTGTTGTGTCAACATTTACTACAAACAGGGCCAATTGATCCTTTGTCAAATCAGGTACATTAATGTCGTTGATTTTGAGCTGGCCTACCTTTTCTACAAGAGCTGAACCACTGAAGTCTTTGAAGAATACTTTAACTTCGCCCTTCAGTTTGTTGGCCACTCTGTCGAGCAGTGCGTTAACCTTCTCGTAGCCAGGAATGGTCTGGAAGTTGAAGTCCTTAGCTGTGCCCAGGTTGAGGGGCTGGAAGGCTGTTGCTGCCAGATTGTACTGAGAATATACAGAGTGTTCTTTCTCAGTCTTGATACCATTATCGTCATATTCCTCGCTGGTGTAGGAAACCTTCAGGGCGCTGCGGTCGAACTTCAGACCCTGAACGATGGTGTTGACGTCGCTTGCCAGCTTCTCAAGTCTGGGCATGTTGCCATTGCCTGTTGCGGACTGGTTCTTTACCATCTCTGTGAGAGCATCCCTTACGTTCTTGGCTGCATCCGCAACGGCTGCGGTGTTGAATGAAGGAGCATTGACCTTCTGAACGTCTGTAGGACTTACGTAAGCTTCAGCCTCGTAGAAGCCATTGCTGCTCTGCTCAGCTCGGGTCCAACCGAACTGCAGCTTCTCTTCGCTGGGCTGGATGGGCTTGAGGGTGATGAAGGATTCCTCGTCCTTAGAGTTGACAATCGTCGGCTTCAGGCCGCTGACGTCAGCTGTGTTAGGATTGATGGTCATCCAGATCTTGCCGGCATAGCACTTGTCGAACATCAAAGGATAATTAGCATCCTGCGTGAATATGTCATCGCCGCTGAGACCCAGCATCTCCATATCCTTCTCGGTGAGAGCTTCACTCGGGCGTACATATTTACCTGTAAGAGATGTCGGGAATTCAACGTCGGCTACAGGCAGTCCATAGTAAGCAAGAAGGATGTTGCTCTGAGTACCGGTGGGCAGGCTGAAGCTACCAAACATCGGGTTGTATGTGCCCTGGATGGTAATGCTTGTTACCTGCTTAGCCAAGTTGTTCTGGATGGCTTCGATGGCATTCTTGATGCCCATAATCTCTACATCAAACTGGTCGAGTCTTTCCTCTACCTCGCCGAGTTTGTTCTCTGCTTTCTTTACGCGTTCCTCTAAGTTATTGAAATCTTCCTTCAGGGTCTGGACATCGTTCTGAATAACTTTAGTTATTTCCTGCAGGCTTGTGACGTCACTCTTAAGATCCTTAACCTGTTCGTTCAACTTCTGAATCTTAGTTGAGTTAGAGACGATACGGCTTGAGAGTTTATCCTGCAGAACAGCGAGTTCCTCGCTTGTGGCGAAGTTGCTGTTCTCGAGAATTTCTACGCGTGCTGTCAGAGCAGTCAGGTCGCCGAGAACATTGGCAATAGAGTCACCGATGATGTCCATGCGGTTCTTGAAGTCGGTAGAGTCAGCCTCTGCCTTAGCAATGATAGCATCGGTAATGGTCTTAACCTCGTCCTTAGTGATGTATTCCTTCTTAATCTTATTGACAATCAGTTCGAGTGTGCTTTGCTTAATGGCCAGGTCTTCAACATCACCATTCAGGGTCTCAATGTTCTCCTGCATATCCTTAATGGTCTTGTTGATGAGGTCGGCAATAGTCTGGTTGATAGCATCGATAGCGTCTTTGTTCTTGTCAATGTTATCTGTGTTGTCATCTACCTGACTCCACATCTCTTTGATTTGATTCTGAATAATCTTGACAGCTTTTTCGAGTTCTGTATTATCGCAGGTGCAACTCTTGATGTTCTCAAGTATCTTCTCAATATCCTCGATGGTTGAGGTGGTGTTGCCCTGGATGTTAACCTGCAAGGTCTCTAATTGACTTTCAATCTCCTCCTTGGTGTAGTACTTCTCGAGTTCCTTTAGGATTTCGGCCTTGGCAGCTGCAATTGAGGTAGCAACCAACTGTTCGAGCTCTGCCTTTGCCTTAGCAAGGTTTTCAGCGCATGTTGCCTTGCAGTTAGCGAGTTCATCCTTAAGGTCACCAATCTCCTTAGTGATGTTCTCGTACTTTGTCTTCATGTCTGACAGGTCGCTGTTGATGGTGTTGACGTTTTCCTTCAGAGTGTTGATGTCTGTGGCGTGTCCGTCAACCACATCCTTCAGGTCCTTCATTTGACCCTGAAGAGCAGCGATGGCATCTTCATTGGCCTTTACTCTTGGCTCGAGTTCGTTGATCTTTGTTTCGTTGGCCAGAGCCTTTGCGTATGCATCGCTTGCCTTCTGGAAAGCTTGTTCAGCCTGCTCACTTACTGTGGTGATGCGACCATCCAGCTTTTCAACATCCTCTTGGAGCTTCTTGATAGCATTAGCGTTAGCGTCTATCTGGTCTTTGTAGGCCTTAACCACATCAAGGTCTTCCTTGATTTTCTGGATGTCCTGGGTGTTAGTGTTTACCTTGCCTTCAAGAGTTGAAATTACACCGTCGATTCTCGTAATATGACCATTAAGTGTCTTAATGTCTTCCTCGTTCTTAGCAACGCGTGCTTCCAGAGCGGCAGCAGTTGTAGCTAAATCGAGAGCTTGCTGGGCAACCTTTGCTGCATCGTCGGCTGTCTTTTGTGCTGCTGCTGCATCACCTTCAGCTTTCTTTGCAAGATTGTCTGCAGCTGCAGCAGCCTTGGCAGCTTCTGCAGCAGCCGTGGTAGCTTCCTCTGCAATCTTTTCTACGGCTTTTATTGCTACAGAATCAGCCTTTGCTAAAGCCAAAGCTTCTTCTGCTATGTTCTTTGCGTTAGCCAAACCAGTTTCTAAGTCGTGTACAGCCTTCCAAACTTCCTCGAATTTGGCATTGCAGTCGCATTGCTTTATGGCATCAAGTTGTTTCTGCAAATCTTCTATGAGTTTGTTTGCTGCTTCTTGGCCAGCTTGAAGATTAGTGATGTTTGTGCCGTATTCAGTAAGGGTGTTTGTAATGTTGGTGATGGCTGTGGTATGACCCGCAATGCCATTTGCAAGAGCCAAAATGTCTTGTGCCTGATCTCCGAGGGCCTTGTTAATATTACTAATAGCATCTTTGTTTCCATTAACAGCTGCCCATAACTCATCAAGGTCGACCTGGTCCGTGAGCTTATCATATAAGTCATCAATTATTTCACCAAGGGAGCCACCAACTCCAGCGCTACCGCTACCGCCAATGGTAGCGCCACCAAGATCTATGGTGCCATCGGGATTAGTTTTAAGATTAAGACCTGCTAATTGAGCCATAACATCATTGAGGTCTGTCCTGAGGTTCTTGTCGCACATGCAATTCCCGGTGCTTGCCTTCAGAGCGTCCAATTCTGTCTGCAGTTGAAGAAGCCTTTCGGCTAAAGTCTGGTCACCGACAGAAGTCTGGTTACGCAACTCGTTGTAAAGATCTTCGTTGGTATCCTTACAGGACACAAACGCCCCTATGCTGACTGCTACCACCAGTAGCATAAGGATTTGAATGAGTTTCTTTTTCATTTTGTTAATGAATTAATAATGTTTTTATTGAATATGTTTGTTGTTGTTTTCTGCTTCTCACATAGCAATAGTTCCCCCTAAGGGGAATTTTCATCGCACAAAGGTACGACAACATATTAGAATATACGCAACATATAGAGCCTGTTTAAGTTAATTTAACAAAAGATAGAGGCGATTTTGAAAAATTAACCTGCCCTTTGCGTGCTTTTGTCTCAATCGGTGTTGTTCTGAGCTTCTTCATTTGCAAAGATTGTATCGGTTCCAGAATAGGGTCATTAGTGCAATGCTGAGTGCTCCGAAGAGCACCATGAAGGTTTGGGCAAGGGTGGCGCTTCCGAACCATTCTGCGGGTGAGGTTTCTATGGCTTCTGTGCCGTCGGCATATAGCTGGACGGCAACGATGCCGTTGTTGAGTATGTGGAGCAATGAGGTGAGCACGATGCCCCCTGTCTTGTAGTAGATGATGCCGAGCAGGATGCCGAGCGGAAAGGCGTAGCATCCTTGAGCCAGATTGAGATGTGCGGCGCTGAAGGCCAGTGCTGAGACGCCGATTGCAAGCCAGGGAGCAGCTCCCCGTCGCAGCATCTCGCCGGCAATGGCTTCGCGGAAGAGGAGTTCCTCGCTGATGGGACCGACGAGGACTATCGTAATCAAGCCCCAGAAGTTGTGCGACATGGCCAAGGATATTTGCACCATTGCCTCAGGAAGTTCCATGCCTCCGGTCAGTATGGAGATGCTCATGGCTCCCAGTATGGCTGCAGCGGCAGCAAGCAAGGCTGGCCGCCACCTGACGGTTGTGGCATCCAGCGTCGTAGCGAAGCGGATGTTGTGCAGGCATAAATGGCAGCCCAATACGGCTATTATGTCCAGGGACATGAGGATGAGCGAGAAGACGGAGATGGGCATCAGCTCCAGAAGCGGCAATCCTTCTGCCTCGCCGCTGAGGTAGGCACGGATGGCCTCGCCAAACTCAGGCGACACCAGTATCCAGATGCCGAAGAGCAGCAACGAACCAAGTCCCTGTGCCAGGAGGAAGACCAGCAGGGTGAGGATGGCAGGAGAGAGCCGATGAAAGGTCATGGGGCTAATAGGGCTAATGGGGCTAATGAGGCTAATGGGGCTAATGGGTTTTAGTATTCCACCTTGTCTGCCTTTTCTTCCCAGGCACGGAAGGCTTGGAGTGCTTCGTCGCGCATGAAAGCTTCTGTGGGTATGGTGCGTTTGGAGATGGGGCGCTCTATTTCCTCATAGATAAACTTGTCGCCGAAGAGAATGTCTTCGGCATCCTGCTTGGTGTTGGCAAAGCATATTCTGCTGAGTCCAGCCCAGTAGATGGCGCTCAGGCACATGGGGCAGGGTTCGCATGATGTGTATATGGTGCAGCCTTTCAACCTGAAGGAGCCTTCTTTCTGGCAGGCGGCTCGGATGGCAGACACTTCGGCATGGGCAGTTGGGTCGTTGTTGGCAGTGACGCGGTTTACGCCTGTGGCAACCACTTTGCCTTCCCTGACGATGACTGCTCCGAAGGGACCGCCGCCGTTAGCGACGTTCTCTATACTCAGGTCGATGGCTTGGCGCATGAATTGTTTGTCTTGTGTGGTCATGGGGCTAATAGGGCTAATGGGGCTAATGGGACTAATAGGGCTAATGGGGCTAATGGGACTAATGGGGCTAATGAGCCTAATGAGGCTAATGGGTAGGGTAATAAGGGAGCTTATTTCTTTCCCGATTTTGTGGGGGGCTCTTTGCCGTCTTCGATGGCTTGCTTGCGGATGGCTTCGTCGAGGAGTTCCTCGAATGACTTGACGCGGCCCAGTTCCTCGTACTCCTTCAGTATCTGGCGGTCGCGTGCATGTTTCTTTTCTCGTCTGCGTTCCTTGACGGCAAAGGGATGCATAATCTTGTCGGTTAGCTTGGAGCCAATGACATCGCTTACGGACATGGTGCCGATGCGGGCAGCTCGCTCTCTCTCGAGCGTCTGGCGGATGGCGTCGTTGACGCGCAGTTGCGAGTCGGCACGCACCTCCACCTGGCGTAGTGTATCTACGCGCATCCTCGTGTCTCTTGAAACAGAGTCACGCCGCGGTGTTTGGGCGGTGACAGGCTGAAGCAGGGACACGGCAAGTAATAGTAAAAGGGGACGTTTCATATAGTTCCTTGTCTTTTTCGGCACAAAAGTAGTTTTTTTTTTGTGAATGACAAAAGATTTAACGAACTTTGCAGCCTAAAGTCATCCTTTTTATATATTATATATTATGTACTACACAAAACGCATGGCAATCATTTGCCTGGCCGCTTGCACAGCTTTGAGCAGTGTGGCAACAGACTATACGAAGTACGTCAACCCCTTCATCGGTACGCAGACCGACGACACAGGTGCCCTGAGCGGCAGCACGTTCCCTGGTCCTACGATGCCTCAGGGCATGGTGCAGTTGGCTCCCGAGACCGAGCAGTACGTCACTTGGGACCCTTGCTGCGGCTATGATTACAACCGCGACTCCATCTTTGGCTTCACCCATACGCACCTCAGCGGTACGGGCTGCACAGACCTCATCGACATCTCGCTGATGCCGACCGTCAAGCATGTCACTCCCGAACTGCTGCGCAAGGGCATCTTCGCTCTGCCCTTCAAGCATTCCCAGGAGAAGGCAGCTCCGGGCTACTACATGGTTGACCTGTTGGGGGGCGAGAACATCAATGTCGAGCTCTCGGCAACGGTTCATGCCGGCATCCATAAATATACCTTCCCCGAAGGCAAGGAGCAGACCGTCATCCTCGATCTGGACCGCATGACCTTCCGTGGCGATGCCTACTACACAGGGCGTCGTGCTTATCAGATTATCCAGAGTCAGATTCGTGTTATCGACGAGAAGACCATCGAGGGTTTCCGTGTCCTGACAGGGTGGGCAAAGCTTCGCAAGGTTTATTTCCGTGCAGAGTTCTCCCGTCCCATCGTGAGCCGCATCCTGATGGACGGCGGACGCAATGCCGGTGGCAGCGACGTCATCAACGGTCGTACGCTGCGTGCCGCCCTTCGTTTCAACGAAAAAGCCGGCAGGGACGTGATGGTGAAGGTTGCCATCTCAGCTGTCGATAATGACGGAGCACGCAAGAACATGCAGGCAGAGGCTCGTTCTTGGGACTTTGGCTATTACGTCAAAGCCGCTCACGATGCCTGGGAGAAGGAGTTGTCCACTATTGACATTGAGGGCACCGACGACCAGAAGACCATCTTCTACACAGGTCTCTATCACGTCCTCATGCAGCCCAACACCATGAGCGACGTTGATGGCCGCTACATGGACACCAACTTCGAGATAAAGCAGATGCCCAAGGGTCAGGCTTACCACAGCACCTTCAGCCTCTGGGACACCTTCCGCGCCGCACATCCTCTCTACACGCTCCTCTATCCCAACATCGCCGTGCAGTTCGTGCGCGACATGGTGCTGCACCACGAGACCTACGGTTACCTGCCCATCTGGGATCTCTGGGGACAGGACAACTATTGCATGATAGGCAACCATGCCATTCCCGTTGTGGCCGACGCCATCATGTCCGAACTGCCGGGGCTCGATGTGGAGCGAGCCTACAAGGCAATGGTGGAGAGCAGCACCCGCACCCATCCCAACAGTCCCTTCGAAGTGTGGGAAGAGTTCGGCTATATGCCGCAGAACCGTCAGAACGTCAGCGTCAGCATCACCATGGAGCAAGCCTTCGACGACTGGTGCGTGGCTGCTGTCGCTAAGAAGCTCGGCAAGCAGAAGGACTATGAGCGTTTCAGCAAGCGCAGCGAGTTCTACCGCAACCTCTTCAACCCAGCCACAGGCTTCTTTCAGCCCAAGGACGACAAGGGCAACTGGATAGAGCCCTTCGACCCGCTGAGCTACGAGAATCCCTGCTTCGTAGAAGGCAACGCATGGCAGTACATGTGGTTTGTGCCTCAGAATCCGCAGGGACTCATCGACCTCTTCGGCGGTGTGAAACCCTTTATCGCCAAGCTCAACGAGAACTTCACGTTGACCGAGACAAGCGGCGAGGTGAACGGCAATGCCAGTGGCTTCATCGGACAATATGCCCACGGCAATGAACCGAGCCACCACACCGTCTATCTCTATAACTTTGCCGGTCAGCCGTGGCGTACACAAGAACTCGTGGAGCAGGTGCGCAGCCAGTTCTACAATGCCACGCCTTGCGGCTATGCGGGCAACGACGACTGCGGACAGATGTCTGCCTGGTACATCTTCTCCTCGTTGGGTTTCTATCCCTTCAATGCCGGTTCGGCAGAGTACGTCATCGGTACGCCGCTGTTCCGTCGTGCTGTGCTGCACATGCCTGGCGGCAAAGACCTGACCATCAACGCTCCGCGCAAGTCGGACAAAGCCATCTATGTCAAAGGCGTGAAGCTCAACGGTCGCAAGATAAACGACTGGAAGCTCACGCATCGTCAGCTCATTGAAGGCGGAACATTGGACTTCACGATGAGCGTAAAGAAATAAGAAGCTATACAAAGGCCCCCCTTCCCAAATCGGGAAGGGGGGCCTTTTTGCGTTTAAGGGCTAATGAGGCCTATGGGACTAATGAGGCTAATGGGTCTTATAGGGCTAATGGGTCTTATAGGGCTAATGAGGCCTATGGGTCTAATGAGGCCTATGAGACTAATGAGGCCTATGGGTCTTATGGGGCTTATAGGGTTCCTTGCTTGAGCTTTTCGACGAAGTCGTCGATGCGTTGGAGTTCGCGGGGGATGTCAATCTGCTGTGGGCAGTGGCTGACGCACTCGCGGCACTGGATGCAGTGGCTGGCCTGTCGTAGGCGTGGCACGCTGCGGTCGTAGCCAACGAGGAAGGCGCGACGTGCCTTCTGGTAGTTTTCGGCTTGCTGGTTCTCGGGGACGTTGCCTGTGTTGACACATTTATTATAATGTACGAAGATGGCAGGGATGTCGAGGTCATAGGGGCAGGGCATGCAGTAATTGCAGTCGTTGCAGTCGATGGTGGGGTAGCTCTTGATGAGCGTTGCCGTCTCGTTCTCCAGCCAGTCCTGCTCCTCGACCGTGAGCGGTTCGAGTGGAGAGTAGGTGCGCAGGTTGTCCTCCAGGTGTTCCATGTAGGTCATGCCGCTCAGGACGGTGAGCACAGCGGGCTTGGAGCCGATGTAGCGGAAAGCCCATGAAGCCACGCTGTCCTCCGGTTTGCGCTGTTTGAAGTGTGCCACGACGTGGTCTGGCACCTTCGAGAGACGTCCGCCGAGCAGCGGCTCCATGATGACGACGGGGATGTTGCGCTTGACGAGTTCCTCGTAGAGGTACTTGCCTGAGCGTCCCTTGTCCTGCTCATTGTTCCAATCGACGTAGTTGGCCTGTATCTGCACGAAGTCCCAATGGTATTGGTCGTGGTGTGCGAGTGCCCAGTCATAGACTGCCACGTCGCCGTGGAAGGAGAAGCCGAGGTTGCGGATGCGTCCTGCTTCGCGTTGCTCCATGAGCCAGTCGAGCAGTCCGTTGTCGAGGTATCGCTGGTGTACGGGTCCCATGCCACCGCCGCCGATGCTGTGCAGGAGGAGGTAGTCGATGTAGTCAGTCTTAAGGAACTGGAGGCTGCGCTCGAACATGGCTTTGCCTTCCTCGAAGTCGTATTGCGTAGGCGAGAAGTTGGAGAGCTTCGTGGCGATGAAGTAGTCACTTCGCTTGTATCCGCTTGCTTCGAGTGCGATGCCGAGGCTCTCTTCACTTTTGCCTCTGCAGTAGGCAGGCGACGTGTCGAAGTAGTTGACACCGTGGTCGAGGGCGAACTTGCAGAGTCGGTTCACCTGTTCCTGGTCGATGGCGTCGCCTTTGGTGTTCTCTTGGGTGCGTGCGCTGCCGTTTTTGGTGGTTGGGAGTCGCATCCAGCCGTAGCCGAGCAGGCTGACCTTGTCGCCTTGCTTAGGGTTGGTGCGATAGGTCATCTTGTCGGTGGGGATGGGACCGTCGTGGTGTCCCATGTAATCGACCTCACCGCCGGCGTTGCCGCCTTGTATGCCGCAGGATGCCAGAGCAGCCGTGGCGGCTGTCGTGCCGGAGACTTTGAGGAAGTCTCGTCTGTCTATTTTCTTCATTATTTTATGGTTTTCGTTATTACGTTATAACGTTATTACGGGATGACGACGATTGAGCTATTCAGCGTTGTCGTGTCTGGACTTTATATCTCCCTGTGTACTTCGTGCCCTTCGACGTGTATGGCGCTGATGGGGCTCGACGGGCAGAGGTTCTCGCAGGCACCGCAGCCGATGCACTTCTCTTCGTTGACGACGGGAATGAGCAGCACTTTCTCCCTCGGTATCTCCTGGTTGTCGGCATCTCTCCATCGCCATCCGTCCTGATGTACGCCAGCCTGTAGGGGCACCATCTGTATGGCTTGTGCCGGACATTTGCGTGCGCAGAGTCCGCAGGGCTTCTCGTCCTTGACGGGGACGCAGAGGTCGCGTGTCCAGACGGCATGTCCGACCTGTATGGCGGTTCGCTCTTCGACGGTGACGGGCTGTATGGCAGATGTGGGGCAGACCTCGGAGCAGCGAGTGCACTCGGGTCGGCAGTAGCCGCGCTCGTAGCTTACCTCTGGTTGCATGAAGCGGTCGAGGCTGCTGCTGGGACGCAGCACGTCATTGGGACAGGCGTCGATGCAGAGCTGGCAAGCCGTGCAGTGTGTGCGCAAGTTACGGATGGAGAGCGAACCCGGCGGTGTGATGAGCTTGTCACGCTTGGGCTTCTCCTTTTTGATGATTTCGTCCAGTCCGCCGTCGGTTGTCTTAGGCTCTACCTTGGCCTGTGCCTTAGCGATGGCAGTGCCGGCCAGGAGTGCGATGGAGGTCAGGGCAGCACGGCGGGAGGTAGCCTCCCCCGTCCCCTCCGATGGAGGAGTGAATTGCGACGAGGTAGCCCCCTCTCTTTGGGGAGAGGCTGTGAAGTGCAGAGCATCGAACTTGCATTGTCCTTCGCAGTTGCCGCAGACGACGCAACGGGAGTAGTCGATGGTGTGCGTGTCGAGGTCGATGCAGGCTGCTTTGCAGTTGCGCTCGCACTTGCGGCAGTTCTTGCACTTGTCGGCATCGATGGTCATCTTGAGGTATGAATGGCGGCTGATGAGGCCGAGCAGCGTCCCGACGGGACAGATGGTGTTGCACCATGTGCGTCCGTTCTTCCAAGCCAGGACAGCGATGATGGCCCATGTGAGTAGGGCTATGACGAGGGCCGAGATGCTCTTGAGCCACACGTCCACCTCGTAGAAGGCATAGCTGCCGTAGTGTTCGGCAATGGCTGCCAGGCCGTTGTTGGCCAGCTTGTAGAGGGGTGCGAGGCAGGTGGCGACGATGCGTCCGTAGGTGCTGTATGGGAAGATGAGTCCGCCCAGCCAGGCCACGTTGAGCGCAAGGGTAGCGCAGGCCAGCACCAGCAGCGCGTAGCGCAACGTGTTGCGGGCAGGTGAGTAGCTGTACTTGTTCTTCCCCCGACGCAGCCATGCGATGGCATCCTGCATCACTCCCAGCGGGCAGATGACGGAGCAGTAGATGCGACCGAACAGCAGTGTGAGGGTCACGACGAAGAGCAGTGCTCCTATGTTCAGTGCCAGCAGAGCCGGTACGAACTGAATCTTAGCCATCCATCCCAGATAGGCATGAGCTGTGCCTGTGAAATCGACAAGCAGCCATGTAATCAGTACCCAGAAGATGATGGCAAGGGTCAAACGGATTTTCTTTAACATAATGGAAAATGATTATAAAATGTATTCTTTCGGGACAAAGGTACTAAAAAGAAGTGAAACGCCAAGCATCTTTCCATGAGAAAAAACGAAAAAAAGTGGGAAAAAGGCGTGCTTGGGGTGTCAAAGTGGACATTCGTGAATATCAGAGCGATGCGGATTGTGGCGTAACGCCGCACAGGTCTTTTGCCAAAGAGGTACACGTACTTTGCCAAATAAGTACACGTACTTATCCAAATAAGTACAGGTACTTTTCCATGGAAGTACACGTACTTATCCGCCGAAGTACACGTAGTTTTTTTCGCCCTTACGCGAACCTTATATATATAAATGTGCGAATAAAGGAAAAAATCCCATGCCGTGCGGTACAACATAAGGTTTTTTTCCTTATCTTTGCACGCAAAAATTTTATATAAGGATATGGTATCATTTATTGCAGACAAGATTGTGATGGACGGTCTGACCTACGACGACGTCCTGTTAGTTCCCGCCTATTCCGAGGTTCTTCCCCGCACGGTAGCGCTCGAGACGCTTTTCTCGCGCCACATCGAACTGAAGATTCCCTTCGTGACGGCAGCGATGGACACCGTTACCGAAGCACCCATGGCAATAGCCATTGCCCGCGAAGGAGGCATCGGAGTCATACACAAGAACATGAGCATCGAGGAGCAGGCCCGCCAGGTGGCCATCGTGAAGCGTGCTGAGAACGGCATGATCTACGACCCAATCACCATCAAACTGGGCAGCAGCGTCCGCGATGCGCTCGAACTGATGTCGGAATACCACATCGGCGGCATTCCCGTGGTCGATGACGAGCGCCACCTGAAAGGCATCGTCACCAATCGCGACCTCCGTTTCGAGCAGAACATCGACCGCCCCATCGACGAGGTGATGACGAGCGAGAACCTCGTCACGACGCACTTGCAGACCGACCTCGGCGCAGCAGCAAAGATACTGCAGGAGAACAAGATAGAGAAACTTCCCGTCCTGGACGATGACAACAAACTCATCGGCCTGATAACCTACAAGGACATCACGAAGGCCAAGGACAAGCCCATGGCCTGCAAGGACAGCAAGGGCCGCCTGCGCGTAGCCGCCGGAGTGGGCGTCACAGCCGACACGATGGAGCGCATCCGTGCACTCGTGGAGGCCGACGTCGATGCCATCGTCATCGATACGGCACATGGCCACAGCAAGTTCGTCGTCGAGAAGCTGCGCGAAGCCAAGAAGATGTTCCCCAATGTAGATATCGTAGTGGGCAATGTGGCTACGGGCGAAGCTGCGCGTATGCTCGTCGAGGCAGGTGCCGACGGCATAAAGGTCGGCATTGGTCCTGGCAGTATCTGCACAACTCGCGTCGTAGCAGGCGTCGGTGTGCCACAGCTCAGTGCCGTCTATGACGTAGCCAGTGCCCTGAAGGGGACAGGCGTTCCCCTCATAGCCGACGGAGGTCTGCGCTACAGCGGCGATGTGGTGAAAGCCCTCGCAGCCGGCGGCTACAGCGTCATGATAGGCTCGCTGGTGGCCGGTACGGAAGAAAGCCCCGGCGACACCATCATCTACAACGGACGTAAGTTCAAGAGCTACCGCGGCATGGGCTCCCTCGAAGCCATGGAGTGCGGCTCGAAGGACCGCTACTTCCAGGGAAACGTCAAGGACACCAAGAAGCTCGTGCCCGAAGGCATTGCCGGACGAGTTCCTTACAAGGGCTCCGTCCAGGAAGTCATCTATCAGCTCATCGGCGGACTCAGAAGCGGCATGGGCTACTGCGGCGCTGCAACCATCGAGGACCTGCACAACGCCAAGTTCGTCCGCATCACCAACGCCGGCGTGCAGGAGAGCCATCCCCATGACGTGACCATCACCAGCGAGGCTCCCAACTACAGCCGCCCGCAGTAATCAGAATAATCAGAATAATCGGAAAACTCAGAGTGCTCAGAAAACTCAGAGTATTCAGAATCTCAGCCAACAAAGAAAACAATCAAAAGATAATGAAAAAGACAATCATCAGTCTAGCCCTGGCAGCAGTCGCCCTGACCGCTGCCGCCCAGGAAGACCCCATCGTCATGCGCATCAACGGCGCACCAGTCACTCGCAGCGAGTTTGAATACAACTACAACAAGAACAACTCCGAAGGCGTCATCGACAAGAAGAACGTCGAGGAGTATGCCGAGCTCTTCGTCAATTACAAGCTCAAAGTGCTTGCAGCCCTTGACGACCACCTCGATACACTCACCAGCTATAAGAAGGAGTTCCGCCAGTATCGCGACCAGCAGATACGTCCCCTCCTCGTCACCGAAGGAGCCAAGGAGAAGGAAGTGCGTGCCTACTACGACAACATGATTGAACGTCTCGAAGGCAAGCAGCTCCTTCAGCCCGCACACATCCTCATCCGTCTCGCACAGGATGCCACCGAAGAGCAGCGTGCCGCTGCCAAGGTAAGAATAGACTCAGTCTATCAGGCCCTTAAGGACGGTGCCGACTTTGCCGAGCTGGCCAAGCAGGTATCGCAGGACCCAGGTTCCGCCGGACGCGGCGGCATGTTGCCCTGGATAGGACCCAACCAGTTGGTAAAGGAGTTTGAGGACGTGGCCTACTCCCTCGAAGTGAACGAGATAAGCGAGCCATTCCTCATGCCCTATGGCTACGACGTCGTCAAGCTCATGGGCAAGAAAGACCTCGAGAGCTACGAAGAGCTCCACGACATGATCCTGAAATACCTCAACGGACAAGGCCTCGAAAACCACCTTGCGCAACAGGTGCTTGACTCCATTGCCGGACAGAGCGAGAAGACCATCGAACAGATTCTCGACGAGAAGACCGAGGAGTTCTGCGCTAAGGATGACGAACTGAAGTATCTGGTGCAGGAGTATCACGACGGCTTGCTTCTCTTCGAGGAATGCAACTCCAAGATATGGGAACCTGCCGCTAAGGACACCTTGGCACTGACCAACTACTTCAAGCAGCACAAGAAGCAGTATGCCTGGAGCGAACCGCACTACAGCGGCATGGTCTATTACTGCAAGAACGAAGCAGACGTCAAGGCTGTCCAGAAGCTTGTCAAGAAGCTGCCGCAGGACCAGTGGATGACGTCCATCCGCAAGACGTTCAACAGCGACAGCATCATGGTTCGCGTGAATCGTCGCCTCTTCAAGAAAGGCGACAATGCCAACATAGACAAGCTTGCTTTCAAGGTAAAGAATGCAGAACTCAAGCCAGACAAGGGCTTTCCGTACGTCGGCGTCTTCGGCAAGATGCTCAAGAAAGGCCCCGCCGAGTGGACCGATGTCAGCAATCAGGTGGTCAGCGACTACCAGCGCCTCAAAGAGGATGAGTTCGTCGCCGAGCTCCGCAAGCGCTATACCTTCGAGATAGACAAAGAGGCGCTGAAAACAGTCAATAATCATTAACTCATAAGCCTCATAAGCCCCATAGGCCCTATAAGCCCTATAAGCCCCATAGGCCTCATAAGCCCCATAACAGTATGAAACGATATACGTTCTGTTTCCTTGCCGTGCTGTCCAGCATGTTGTCTATGGCACAAAAGAATGTCATAGACGAAGTGGTGTGGGTCGTCGGCGACGATGCCATACTGCGCTCCGACATCGAGAAGCGTCGTCTGGAGTTCGGGTCGCAGATAAAGGGTAATGCCTACTGCGTCATCCCCGAACAGCTTGCCTTGCAGAAACTGTTCCTCAATCAGGCCGCCATCGACAGCGTCTCCGTCACCGATGCCGAGGTCAACCAGTATGTAGAACAGGACCTGAGCGAGAAGATTCTCATGGCAGGCTCAAAGGAGAAGCTCGAAGAGTACATGAAACTGCCCATGCCCCAGATACGCGAGGAACTCTTTGACCAGTACAAGGACGACCTGACGGCTCGACGTATGCGCGAGAAGCTGACAGAGGAAGTCAAGGTGACACCGGCTGAGGTGCGCCGCTACTTCAAGGACATCCCCGAGGACAGCCTGCCGCTCATCCCCACCCAGGTGGAAGTGCAACTCCTCGTGCTCGAACCCCGCATCCCGCAGGCAGAAATAGACCGCATCAAGAGTTTGCTGCGCGACTATGCCGAGCGTGTCAATAGCGGCTCAACATCCTTTTCAACCTTGGCACGTCTCTACAGCGAAGACCCCGGCTCTGCCCGTCAAGGTGGCGAAATGCCCTACATGGGCAAAGGCGAGCTCGACCCAGGATTTGCCAATGTGGCATTCAGCCTGACAGACACCAAGAAGGTGAGCAAGATAGCACAGAGCGAGTTCGGCTACCACATCATCCAGCTCATCGACAAGCGCGGCGACAAGATGAAGTGCCGGCACATTCTGAAGCGACCCGAAGTGGCACAGGCCGACATCGACAGCGCACTGGTCATACTGGACTCCATTACCAACGACATCAAGAGCGAAAAGATTTCCTTTGAGGATGCCGTCCGCTATGCCTCCGACGACAAGGATACACGCAACAACCGCGGCATCCTCTCCAACAACAAGGAGACAGGCGAGACCACCACACGCTTCGAGATGAGCGAACTCTCGGCCTTCTCTCCCGAACTGGCCCGCGTGGTAGAGGCGCTCGCAATAGGTGAGATGTCCAAACCCTTTACGATGATTAACTCCAAGGGCAAGACCGTCTGTGCCATCGCCCGGCTCAAGAACCGCACGCTCACACATCGTGCCAACATTACGGAAGACTTTCAGGTAATGAAGGGCGTCGTGGAGGCAAAGAAAGGAGAAGAGGTCATCCTGAAGTGGATAAAAGAGAAACAAAGAAGTACCTACATTCGCATCAATCCAGATTGGAGAGATTGCGAGTTCCAATATGAAGGCTGGATAAGGTGAAGCGTCAGCGGCTATACATCTTCTGTGCGTCCCTGTTCTTCTGCATCTGCCTGATAATGGCTGTAACACCGGTGCGCAAAACTGCCGGGAAGCGTCCGCCTTCCGACAGCAAGGTTCACCTGTTGCATGCCGACCGCCTCTTCTTCGACGAAAGAGTGCACCGCACCGCGCAAATACTGGTGGGCAACGTGCAGTTCAGTCACGATGGTGTGCTCCTCGATTGCGACAGTGCCCTCTACTACGAGGCGACCAATTCCTTCGATGCCTTCGGTCATGTGCGGATGAACCAGGGCGATACGCTCCTGCTTGACAGCGAAGTGCTTTACTATAACGGACTCGACCAGTTGGCAAGGGCACGTTACGATGTAGTGCTCCAGCACGGCACACTGACCATCTACACCGACAGCCTTGACTATGACCGCCTCTACGAACTCGGCTATTATTTCGAGGGAGGAAAGGTCCTTGACCATGACAACGAGCTGACCAGCGACTGGGGCGAATACAGCCCTCCCACCCACGAGGCAGTCTTCAACTACAATGTCCGTCTGGTCAATCCAGCTCCCCCTGCCAAACCAGAGACAACACTTATCTCCGACACCCTCCACTACAATACTGAGACCGCTATCGCTTATATCGTAGGTCCCTCGAACATAGAGAACGGCGAGAACCACATCTATTCGGAACGTGGCTACTACGACACGCAGAAGAAGCACTCCCACCTGCTGGAGCGCAGCATACTGACCAACAACGGCAAGCGTCTCGTAGGGGACAGTGTTGTCTGGAACGACGATGTCGCCATAGCTGAGGCCTTTGGCAATGTCGTCTATACCGACGAGGTCAACAAGAACAAACTGACCGGTGAGTATTGCTACTACGAGGACATCACGGGGTATGTCATGGCTACAGACAGTGCCGTAGCCATCGACTACAGCCAGCGGGACACGATGTATGCCCATGCTGATACGTTCAAGGTCTTTACCTTTAATATCGACACCGACTCCACTTACCGCATCATGCATGCCTATCACCACATGCGTGCTTTCCGCAGAGACCTTCAAGCCGTCTGCGACTCGATGATTTACGATACCCGCGACAGCATACTCATCATGTATCGTGACCCCATTCTCTGGCAGGCCGGACAGCAGCAACTGGGTGAAGAGATACAGATATTCTTTAACGACAGCACTATTGACAGCGTCCAGGTGCTGCGTCAGGCATTGTCGGTGGAGCGGATAGACAGCATCCACTACAATCAGGTATCGGGACACATCATGCACACCTATTTCAAGGATGGGGAGGTTTATCTCTCTACTTCTGAAGGCAATGTGTTCGTCAATTACTATCCTTTTGACGAAGACAGCATCATGGTCGAACTGAACCATACCGAGACCTCCCTGCTCAAGATGTTTGTCAATGAGAGGAAGGTGGACCACATCTGGATGCCTGCCGCCACGGGAGTCATGTACCCCATACCGCTGATACCATCGGACATGTTCTATCTGCAGAACTTCGCTTGGTTCGACTACATAAGACCGGTTGACAAGGATGACATCTTCCAGTGGCGTCCCAAGAAAGCCGGCACTGAACTTAAGGAGAGTGTGCGTCACGCTGCGCCCCGACAGAGGCTAAGCGATATCCGCAAGAAGAGGGGTATCGCTGAAAACGCTCCCGCATCGTCAGACATACCCGCATCGCCCGAACCGTCAGATACCCTGATGTCGCCGGTACTGCCGGATAGCACAGTTGTCCCCAAAGACTCATTAGGTCCGTCAGACCCCAAAGACCCATAAACAATGAAACTGTTCAGTACAAGGAAACCGCGTCAATACCGCCGCGTCAGCATTTACAGCGATGAATCGCACGACCGCCTGCAGAAGCTGGTCGATGAGGTGAAGCGCGAACAGGGTGAAATGCCTGCAAGCGATAAGCCATATGACTCAGATAAGTTCCGTGGGACGTTCATCAACTATACCCCTCGTGCCCAAAGGCATAAGGAAGGAGGCTCTAAGCTGGGCTGGCCTCTTGCTATTGCACTTATCTTCGCCCTCATCGTCATCTGGCGCTTCCTCCTGACAGGCGTGAGATAATAACCGACATAACGAAAGCATCGTGATAACGAATGAATCGTCATAACGAAATAACGTCATAACGTTATAACGAAAATAAAGAAACAACGAAATAAAGAAAACCCTTCCCCGTGGACATCATACACCTTCTTCCTGATTCGGTTGCCAACCAGATAGCTGCAGGCGAGGTTGTGCAGCGTCCGGCCTCTGTCATCAAAGAGCTGATGGAGAATGCCGTGGATGCTGGTGCATCGACCATCGATGTGCTGGTACAGGATGCAGGTCGTACGTCCATTCAGGTCATCGACGACGGCAAGGGAATGAGCGAGACGGATGCACGTATGGCATTCGAGCGTCATGCTACGTCGAAGATAGCGAAGGCAGAGGACCTCTTCAAGCTCTGTACGATGGGCTTCCGCGGTGAGGCACTTGCTTCTATTGCTGCTGTGGCACAGGTCAAACTCACGACGCGCACAGCAGACCAGGATGTCGGTGTGCAATTGTATCTCGAAGGGTCTCACGTCATCTCGCAGGAGGTCTGTTCGTGCCCTGTGGGTGCTAACTTCGAGGTCAGCAACCTTTTCTTCAATGTGCCGGCACGACGTAAGTTCCTCAAGTCGAACCAAACAGAGCTGAACAATATCATCCAGGACTTTGAGCGCATCGCTCTGGTGAATCCCTCTGTCTCATTCTCGCTTTCTTCGGGAGGCAATCGCCTGATGCAGTTGCCTGCAGGCAGTCACCTGCAGCGCATCGTCGGCATCTTCGGAAAGAAGCTTGGCGAGCAGCTCCTGCCCTTGCAGGTTGAGACATCGCTGGTGAAGATTAGCGGCTTCGTGGGCAAGCCTGAGGCAGCACGCAAGAAGAACTCCTCGCAGTACCTCTTCGTCAATGGTCGCTTCATGCGTCATCCGCGTTTCCACTATGCTGTGATGGAAGCCTTCAACCACCTTATTCCCGATGGCGACCAGGTGCCTTACTTCATCTTTTTTCAGGTTGACCCAGCCAACATAGACGTCAACATCCACCCCACGAAGACAGAGATTAAGTTCGAGAACGAGCAGGAAATATGGAGCATCATCGTGGCTGCCGTGCGCGATGCCTTGGGCAAGTTCAATGCAGTCCCGACCATCGACTTCGATGTGGAAGGGCGGCCAGACATTCCGGCATACGATGCGAAAGGCCTTACCGATGTCAAGGTGCCTCGGGTGCAGGTCAATCCCAGCTACAATCCCTTCGCCAGTCGCAGCGAGAGCCGCAAGCCTGAGCGTCAGTGGGAGAAGCTCTACGAGCAGGCAACAGCATCTCAGAACACTCAGAATACTCCGAGCACTCAGAACCTCTTTCCCGACAGTCAGGAGATGAGTTCGCAGCACTTCCAGTATAAGGGGCAGTACATCCTGACCGCCGTGCAGTCGGGCCTGATGATGGTGGACCAGCGTCGGGCTCATGTCCGTATCCTTTACGAGCGTTACATGAAGCAGATGCGTGAACATACTGCTGCTACGCAAGGACTTCTCTTCCCTGAACTGCTTGAGCTTTCACCCTCCGATGCAGTCTTGCTCACAAGCATCCTCGATGATGTCCGGGCTCTTGGCTTCGACATCACCCCTCTTGGCGGAGGTGCCTTCTCCATAGTGGGTACGCCTTCCGAGCAAATCAATCCAGTGGCTGTCGTGCAGCAGATGGTGGAGTCGGTCAAGATGCAGGACGGAAATCATGATGATGCCTTGCACCACCAGTTGGCTCTCGTCTTGGCACAGAACAACGCCATTGAGGTGGGCGAAGTGCTCACTCCCATTCAGATGGAGACGCTCATAGGCGACCTCTTCCAATGCGAGAACCCCAACCTCTCGCCCAATGGCAAGACCATCCTCACCATCCTCACCCAAGAGATGATAGACAAGATGTTTAACTAATAAATTCAGAATACTCGGATGATTCAGAACATGCTGATTACTCCGAAAACACTTACCCAAAATGAAAAAGATTATCCTTACAGGCGACCGTCCGACAGGCAAGCTCCACATCGGACATTACGTTGGATCGCTTCGCCGTCGCGTGGAGCTGCAGAACTCCGGCCTTTATGACAAGATTTTTGTCTTCGAGGCAGACGCTCAAGCTCTTACCGACAATATAGAGAACCCCGAGAAGGTGCGGCAGAACGTCATTGAAGTGGCCCTCGACTACCTGGCCGCAGGTCTCGACCCAGCTAAGTCCACACTCTTCATCCAGAGTCAGATACCTGAGCTGTGCGAGTTGTCGTTCTACTTCATGGACCTCGTCAGCGTCTCGCGCCTCCAGCGCAACCCGACGGTGAAGACCGAGGTGCAGATGCGCGGCTTCAGCGGCGAGAGCATCCCCGTAGGCTTCTTCACCTATCCCATCAGTCAGGCAGCCGACATCACCATGTTCAAGGCAACTACCGTCCCGGCAGGCGAGGACCAGGAGCCTATGCTCGAGCAGGCCAGGGAGATCGTGCGCCGCTTCAACAATATCTATGGCGAGACGCTCGTGGAACCAAACATCCTGCTGCCAGACAACGCCGCCTGTCTCCGTCTGCCAGGCACCGACGGCAAGGCCAAGATGAGCAAGAGCCTGGGCAACTGCATCTACTTGAGCGACTCTGCCGACGAAGTCAACCGTAAGGTCAAGACGATGTACACGGACCCCGAGCACCTGCAGGTCAACGACCCCGGACATCTGGAGGGCAACACCGTCTTCACCTATCTCGATGCCTTCGCTACCGACGAACAGGTGGCTCGCTATACGACTGACTATCAGACGCTGCAGGAGATGAAGGACCATTATACGCGTGGCGGTCTGGGCGACATGAAGTGCAAGAAGCTCCTCATGGCTGTGCTGCAGGAGACACTCGAACCTATCCGCCAGCGACGTGCTGAGTACGAGAAGGACATCCCTGCTGTCTATGAGATACTGCGCAAAGGCTGCGAAGTGGCTCGCGCCACAGCCTGTGAGACGATGGACCAGGTGCGTCGGGCTATGAAAATCAATTATTTCGACGACCGCGCCCTTATCGAGGAGCAGTCTCTCCGCTTCAAGAAATAAGACGCAAAATAGCTGAGAAAAGAGGCAATTCCAGTCTAATGTTAAAATAAGTACGTGTACTTGTGTCGATAAGTACACGTACTTATCTCATTAGGTACACGTACTTATCTCCCTAAGTACACGTACTTGTTTGAGGGAAAGTGAATGAGCCTCAAATTGTTTGTACATAAGTGTGTATTTACACGCGCGTATGCGCTCAATAAGATGGTCAGATGACAAGTGAGGATAGCTAATGGCACATCCCGGCAACAAATTCTCAGTTCCTCTTTTATATTTTCTTTTTTTTTCGTAACTTTGTCCCGCGAATATATATATTTAGCAAAGAAATGAGCAACCAACGCTATATGATGCGCGGAGTGAGCGCTGCCAAGGAGGACGTCCACAATGCTATCAAGAACATCGACAAGGGCATTTTCCCGCAGGCTTTCTGCAAGATAATCCCCGACATTCTGGGCGGCGACCCCGAGTACTGCAACATCATGCACGCCGACGGAGCAGGCACGAAGTCCAGCCTCGCCTACATGTACTGGAAGGAGACGGGCGACCTCTCCGTCTGGAAGGGCATCGCTCAGGACGCACTCATTATGAACACCGACGACCTGCTCTGCGTGGGTGCCGTCGATAACATACTGGTTTCCTCCACGATAGGCCGCAACAAGATGCTCATTCCTGGCGAAGTCATCTCCGCCATCATCAACGGTACAGACGAGTTGATGCAGGAGCTTCGCGACATGGGCATCGGCATCTACGGAACAGGCGGCGAGACGGCCGACGTGGGCGACCTGGTCCGCACCATCATCGTCGATAGCACGGTGACCTGCCGCATGAAGCGTAGCGACATCATCAACAACGCCAACATCCGTCCGGGCGACGTCATCGTGGGCCTTTCCTCCTGCGGTCAAGCCACCTACGAGAAGGAGTACAACGGCGGCATGGGCAGCAACGGACTCACCAGTGCCCGCCACGACGTCTTCTGCAAAGAGCTGGCAGAGAAGTATCCCGAGAGCTACGACCACGCCGTACCAGAGGAGCTGGTGTATAGCGGGAAGTATAAGCTCAATTCAAAATTCAAAATTCAAAATTCAAAATTAAAGGACGACAAGACAAAGGCACAACCCGATTTGAATTTTGAATTTAATAATTTTGAATTGACCATCGGTCGTCTTGTCCTTTCTCCCACGCGAACCTACGCGCCGGTCGTCAGGAGAATGCTCGACGAGATGCGTCCCAAGATACACGGAATGGTGCATTGCACGGGCGGAGCACAGACGAAGGTGCTCCACTTCGTCGGCGACGACTGCCGCGTCGTAAAGGACAACATGTTCCCCGTGCCGCCGCTCTTCAAGATCATCCAAGAGCAGAGCGGAACCGACTGGGCAGAGATGTACAAGGTCTTCAACATGGGCCATCGCCTCGAAGTGTATGTCGCTCCCGAAGATGCAGAGAAGGTCATCAGCATCTCGAAGAGCTTCAACATCGACGCACAGGTCGTCGGCCGCATCGAAGAAGGCAAGAAGAGCCTCACCATCAAGAGCGAGTTCGGAGAGTTTGAATACTAAAAGACAAAACTATGGAATGGATATTTATAATTGCCCTCGTGGTAGTCATGTTCTTCGCATGGAGGCAATTCTATCTCACACATAAGAAAAAGAACAAACATGGCAGAAAGTAATAGCCTATTAGATAAGCTCGACGGACTCGTGAGTCGCTTTGAGGAGGTCAGCACACTCATTACTGACCCTGCCGTCATTGCCGACCAGAAGCGATACGTCAAGCTCACCAAGGAATACAAGGACCTTGGCAAGATAGTCGATGCCCGCAAGGAATACATCGGCTGCCTGCAGAATATGGCAGACGCCAAGGAGATGCTCGCCATCGAGGATGATGCCGAGACGAAGGAGATGCTGCGACAAGAACTTGCAGAGAGCGAGAAGCGAATCCCCGAACTGGAGGAAGAGATAAAGCTTCTCCTTGTGCCTGCAGACCCGGAAGACGACAAGAACATCGTGCTCGAGATACGCGGCGGCACAGGAGGCGACGAGGCAGCACTCTTCGCAGGCGACCTCTTCCGCATGTACTCGAAGTTCTTCGAGATGAAAGGCTGGAAGATGGC